>NZ_LUFI01000057.1:0-37575 GCF_005281675.1 Sphingobium sp. MP9-4
GCACACCCGCCAAGGTCAATGCGACCGCTGGTCTCGAGGCCAGCGAAGGAGTAAACTCGGCCAGCGTCTCGGATGGCAGTCATGAGAGCGTATATCTGTGCCCGTTTTATGTGACGCCCCCGGCCCGGCGACAGGCTCCGGTCGCTCGATCTGCTCCAGCACCTCGCGGCCACCGGTCGCGGTCATCACTACTGCTCGCATGTCTTTCTCCTATCTTGAATGATCGTTCCGCAATCGGTCAAAAAAGGGGTCAGCGCAGCGCGCGCATGACCATCTCCTGCAGGGCAGCCAGGGTTGATCGGTCGGCGCCGCCACGCCCGGCGACGCGGATCCCGGCGATATTGGCGATCAGGAATTGCGCGAGAGCCTCGGGATCGAGGCTGGCTGCAACATCGCCCTCACGCTGCGCTTCGCGCATGCGGGCGACGATGGCCATGTGCAATGTCCTGCCCAGTGCCGCATGGATATCGACCAGGTCCGGCCGCGAGGCACCGAACTCGCAGGTCGAGCCGACGCCGAGACAGGGCATGTACGCTGTCGCCACGACATGGCGCAGCATGGCGGCAATCCCGTCGATGGCGCGCGCGCCGCTGCGAAGCGCCTCGAAATGCGCCGCGCATTCGCCCATGCCGTAGCGCCGCACCGCCGCGCAATAGAGCTGCCACTTGTCGCCGAAGGCCGCGTAGAGGCTCTGCCGCCCGATGCCCATGGCGTCCACGAGCATCTGCGCCGAACTGCCCTCATACCCATGCTCGCTGAACACGGCGATCGCACCGTCCAGGGCAGCATCCGTATCGAATTCTCGAGGTCTTGCCATAAGCCATGTATAGCGCTTCTGGAACGATCATTCAAGTATGGCGGCTCGGTTTTGCTTTCAGCACAATTTGCGGGTGGCAGTGGCCGTTAGGTGAGGATCGCCCGATCGTCAGATCTTCAAGGCGCGCAATCGCAGCGAATTGCCAATGACGCTGACGGACGACAGCGCCATCGCCGCCGCAGCGATGATCGGCGACAGCAGCAGTCCAAACGTGGGATAGAGCGCCCCCGCCGCGATCGGCACGCCTGCCGCATTGTAGATGAAAGCGAAGGCGAGGTTCTGGCGGATGTTGGCCATCGTCGCCTGCGACAGGCGTCGCGCGCGGACAATGCCGGTGAGATCGCCCTTGAGCAGCGTTACCCCCGCGCTCTCGATGGCAACGTCGGTCCCTGATCCCATGGCTATGCCGACATCAGCGGCGGCGAGCGCCGGCGCGTCATTTACGCCGTCACCCGCCATGGCCACCACCTTGCCCTGCGCCTTCAGGCGCTCGACCACCGCCGCCTTCTGGTCCGGCAGCACATCGGCCTCGACCTCATCAATGCCGAGCTTTCTGGCGACGGCTTCGGCCGTGGTGCGATTGTCGCCGGTCAGCATGACGATGCGGATGCCTTCGGCATGCAGGGCCTTCAGTGCCTCAGGCGTGGTCGCCTTGATCGGGTCGGCGATGGCGAAGATGCCGCCGATGGCATTGCCTATCCCGATATAGATCGCCGTCGCACCGTCGCGGCGCAACTCATCCGCCTGCCCGGCGAGCGACGCCGTATCGATCCCATGCTCGGCGAGAAAGGCGGTGCTGCCGAGCACCACTTGCCGTCCCTCGATCACGCCGACCGCGCCCTTACCGGTCGGCGAGTCGAAATCGGCGACATTGGGGATGGCGATCTTTCGTTCCTCGGCAGCCGCCACGATCGCGCGCGCAAGCGGATGCTCCGAGGCTTTTTCAACACCTGCCGCCAGCCGCAGGATGATCTCCTCGACAAATCCCGGCGCCGCGACGATCCGGGTCACCGCCGGTTTGCCTTCGGTAAGCGTCCCGGTCTTGTCGACCACCAGAGTATCGATCTTCTCCATCCGCTCGAGCGCCTCCGCGTTCTTGATCAGAACGCCGGCGGCCGCCCCCTTGCCGATACCGACCATGATCGACATCGGCGTCGCAAGCCCGAGCGCGCAGGGGCAGGCAATGATCAGCACGGAAACGGCCGCGATCAGGCCATGCGCCAGACGCGGCTCTAGCCCCCATACACCCCAGGCCGCGAAGGCGAGCAGCGCTACGGCGATGACGACCGGCACGAACCAGCCCGACACCTGATCAGCCATGCGCTGGATCGGCGCACGCGAGCGCTGGGCATCCGCGACCATCTGGACGATGCGAGCCAGCATCGTGTCGCGCCCGACTTTTTCCGCCCGGATGACGAGCGCGCCGGTCTGATTCAGCGTACCTCCTACGACCGCTTCGCCGACTACGCGCGTCACCGGCATGGATTCGCCGGTCACCATCGATTCATCGATCGATGAGCGCCCCTGCTCGACCACGCCATCCACCGGCACGGTTTCCCCGGGCCGGACCCTGAGCCGCTCGCCGATCGCAATCGCCTCGACCGGCACATCTTCTTCCACACCGTCTGCCCCGATGCGTCGTGCGGTCTTCGGCGCGAGATTGAGAAGCGCGCGGATCGCGCCGGACGTCTGTTCCCGGGCGCGCAACTCCATAACCTGACCAAGCAGCACCAGCACGGTGATGACGGCGGCCGCCTCATAATAGACCGCGACCGCGCCATCAGCGTCACGGAAAGCCTGCGGGAAGAGCTGCGGCGCGAATGTCGCGACGATGCTGTATCCCCAGGCGACGCCGGTCCCCATCGCGATCAGCGTGAACATGTTGAGGCTGCGGTTGACGATCGACGCCCAGCCACGCGCGAAGAACGGCCATCCGGCCCACAGCACCACCGGCGTCGCCAGGGCGAACTGGATCCAGATCGAGATGTGCATCGGCACCAGATGGTGCAGCGCCGGGATCAGGTGGCCGCCCATCTCCAGCAGGAACACGGGCAAGGCGAGCGCGAGGCCGATCCAGAAGCGCCGGGTCATATCGGCAAGTTCGGGACTGGGTCCGGCATCCGCCGCCGCGATCAGCGGCTCCAGCGCCATGCCGCAGATCGGACAACTGCCCGGCGCGTCCCGGCGGATTTCCGGATGCATCGGGCAGGTCCAGATCGTGCCCTCCGTTACGGCTGCCGTTAACGCCGCAACGGGGTGATGCTCATGGCGATCAAGTCTATGGGTGTGGCTAGGGTGGGAATGATCGCCATGGGTAGCAGCACCCTCATGGTGCGGCTCGGCATGCGCTACCCGTGCTGCATAATGCACGGGGTCGGCGTCGAACTTCGCCTTACAGCCGGCCGAGCAGAAGGCGTAACGCTCGCCTTCATACTCAGCCTTGTGAGCGGTCCTGGCGGGATCGACCACCATGCCACAGACCGGATCATGGTCGACGTGACCGGACGGCGTTTCGCCGTCCGGCTCATGATGGTGATGATGGCCGTGCGCCCCAGTCACCTCGGCGGCGCGTTCGCTCTTCTGATCGTCGTCGGCCATTCATCACCTTTCACACGCCGCGCGTGCCTTCCGGTCTTTGTTCACTCCTCGATCAGATGGAACTCTTCGAGCAGCTTGGCGATCTCTGTGCCTTCGAGCTTCTTCATCAGCAGCTTGCGCAGGAAGGCCGGTCCGGGAAGATCGATGCCCTTGCCGTCCCGCAGCGGACCGATCGCAGCAAGAAGTGTACGAATATCATAGGTCGAGTTGAAGACCTCCGGCACGCCGCGCTCGACATTCATCAGCGTGTAGACGGCCTCCATCGGGGTTCTCACCGAATATTCCGTGGTGAAGATGCAGTCCCGCTGCTTCGATTCCGCGAACTGGCCGATGAAGGCGAAGTTGACCGCGCCCTCCGGCACCACGTCCGGCCGGTCACCCGCCTGGCGCGGCATGAAGAAGGCGGTAATATAGGGCATCATCGTGGGAACGGTGCTGGCGCCGGATGCCGCGAGTTCGGGAATGTCCTCGACCGGCACGCCGAGGTGATAGAGCCATTCCTGGGTGATCTCCTCACCGGTGCATTCCTGCATCGGCTTCTTCACGAAGTCGCCGGGGCAATCGACAAAGAGCGCGTAGAACCAGGCGATCATCTGATCTTTGGGCTGCTTCTTGAAATGCGGCTGGCGATGAACCGTCCAGCTCAGCAGCCACGCCGAGTCCTTCACCGTGACGATACCGGCGGAGACGATCTTGCCGGTAAAGGGGTTCCGCTTGGTGATCTTCTCGACATAGGCCGGAATGCGGGCGTCGAGGGCGGTGATGGAGGCGGAGGCCCATTTCGTCTCCGGGATATGGGCGCCGAACACGTCGGGGCGGCCGAAGGCCGGATCCTTCGCGGCGATGCGGCGCCACAGGTCCCAGGCCGGCGCCGGTCCTTCATTGAGCTTCGCCGGCGTCCTGTGGTCGCCATTGTCGGAATTCTCGGTCAGCGAGCCGATCGTGATGAAGACGAGATCGTCTGGCCCGAGATCGACGCCGCCTTCGACGCCGCGCTCTTTCCAGTGAATGCGGGTCGCTTGCTTGCGGCCGGGCTGGATGTCGAAATCGACATCGGTGACCTCGACGCCGTAGCGGAACGTGACGCCGTGATCGGTCAGCCACTTCACCAGCGGCAGGACCATCGATTCATACTGGTTATAGCGGTTGAACTTGAGCGAGGAGAAGTCGGCGAGACTGCCGATATGATGGATGAAGCGGTGCAGGTAGAGCTTCATCTCCAGCGCGGAATGCCATTCCTCGAAGGCGAACATGGTGCGCCAGTAGAGCCAGAAATTGCTTTTGAGGAAGTCTTCGCCGAAGACCTCGTTGATACGCTTGTTCTCCATCTCCTCGCGCGTCGCGAGGAAGACCGAGAGCAGGTCCTTCTGGGCCTTGTCGTTTAGCGTCAACAGCGCTTTGTCGGGCACGTCCTGGCCCTGGTTCTGCGTCGTGCGCTGGAGCGAAAAGTTGGGATCGTCCTTGTTGAGCCGGTAGAACTCGTCGAGCACGCTGGCGTCCTCGATCTCCAGCGAGGGGATCGAGCGATAAAGGTCCCACAGGCACTCGAAATGTTCTTCCATTTCGCGGCCGCCGCGAATGACGAAGCCCTTTTCGGGCACGTCCAGACCATCGAGCGCGCCACCAGGGATTTCCAGCTCTTCAAGGATGGTGATGCGGTCGCCGGAAACGCCGCCGTCGCGGATCAGGAAGGCCGCGCCGGCAAGCCCCGCCAGCCCCGAACCGACAAACCAGGCCGTCTTCTTGTCGGCGCCCTCGGGCTTGCGGGGACGCACGAAGGCTTCATAGTTTCCGCTGCTATAGTGCATGGCGAACTCCTGTTCTTCTTGTTGGGATCAGTCTGCGGAGGGCTTGTAGCTGTAGAAGCCTTCGCCCGAGGCGATGCCGAGCCTGCCCTTGTCGATGTAGTTTTCCTTCAGCCAGGCGGCGAGCGACTGAGCATGCTCGTCGCCATGCGAGAGGATGTTGTAGGGGGTGTTCAATCCGATGATGTCGTAGATCTGGAACGGCCCCATCGGCGCGCCGGTGGCGATCCGCCAGACCTTGTCGACATCTTCCGGCTCGGCATAGCCGCCGGCCGCCAGATCGGCGGCCGCGTTCAGGAGCGGCACCAAAAGCGAATTGAGGACGTAACCCGCTTTCTCCTTACGCACCGGGATCGGCACCATGCCGATGGCGGAGGCGAAGGCGATCAGGGCATCGAACACGGCCGGATCGGTGTCGTCCGTGCCCATCACCTCGGCGGTGTTGAACTTCCAGATGCTGTTGGCGAAGTGCAGCGCCAGAAACCGGTCCGGTCGGCCGGTGTAAGCCTTCAGGTCGCTCGGCAGCAGGGTCGAGCTATTGGTGGCGAAGATCGTCCTGTCCGGCGCGAGCCCCGCCAGTTTCTCGTAGAGCGCCTGCTTGATCGAAAGAACCTCCGGAACCGCCTCGATCACGAGGTCCGCGTCCGCGACGGCCGCGCCGAGATCGCTCAGCAGAGCGATCCGCTTGAGCGCCCCGGCCGCCTTGCCGCCAGCCGCGCCCGACACCTCGTTCGTGTAGGTTTCGACGAGCGCCGCCAGCCGTGCGCGCGCCTGTTCGAGCGCTTCCTCGCTGATGTCGTAGGCGACAACATCGAAGCCGCTATAGGCCGTCTGGAAGGCGATCTGGCTCCCGAGGACTCCCGTGCCGAGAACCGCCACTTTCCTGATATCGCTCATCCAATTTCCTTCTGCGCGGTATCGTCACTTAGAAACGGAGCCGCCACCTCCACCGGGACGCGGGCCAGCTTGCCGGTTTCCCGATCGACCAGGGCCCATTGGGTCAGCGAGGCGACGATCGTCCGGCCGTCTTCGGCATGGAATTCGACACATCGTGCATAGCGGGCACCCCGCGGCGCTCGGATGACCCAGGTGATCGCACTGACCTCGTCTCCCGCCCGGACATTGCCGCGATAGTCGACCTCATGGCGCAGCACGACCGCGACGAACCGGTCGCGATCCTGCGGCCGCGCGGCCGTCAGCCAATGCGCCACCGACACATCCTGAATCCAGGTCACCCAGACCGCATTGTTGACATGGCCGAGTTCGTCGATGTCGGCGTCCCGGGCGCGGAAGCGGATATGGAAGCGCCGATGCTCATCCACCTCGCCGACGAGTGGGTGTCCGTGCTCATCGCAGCCGATGCGTCGACGATCTGACACGATCCCGCTCACGAATACGCCTGCTCCTCATGCGACGAACCCAGTCCTGCCATGGCGCGGAAGAAGCCGACGAGCATCTCGTCGCGCGGCATGGCGCCTTCGACATCGCCCTGCACCGCCAGTCCCATCCAGACCGCGTAAAGACCGATACCGGTCTGCATCGGCGGCAAGGCCGGACGAAGTGCGAAGCGTTGCGTCAGATCGGCGACGAGCTCACCGAACATCCGATAGCAGGCCGCCTTGCCCTCCCGGTGCCGCTCGGCGAAAGCCGGATCGCGCCGGGCATGGAGCTGCAATTCGATCGAGAGCAGTGACCATTGTGCCTCGTCGGCCAACTTCGCGAGCCGCGCGGCCAGCACCTGCAGCGTCGCCTCGATATCGTCGCCGGAGCAGTGCGCGACCAGGTCGCGAAGCAGTGTGACCTCGTCCTGGATATGGCTTTGCAGGATCTCGACCAGCAGATCATCCTTGCTGGCGAAGTTCGAGTAGAAGGCGCCCTGCGAATGCCCTGCGGCGCTGCAGATGTTGCGAATCGACATGGCAGAGACCCCCTCCTCGATAATCGAGGAATGCGCGGCCGCGATCAGCCGGTCCCGCGTCTGGCGCTGCGTGTCCTTGCGCGTAAGCGGCATGGGTTCGTTCTCCAACCAACGGGCGAGACGTGCGAAACCTTTTCGGAGGTTCCGCGTTCTCAGTGAGACCAGATATCAACTGATATCCGAAATCAACGGCGATTTCGACCCGAAATCGTTCCTGGGCAACGAAATCTCAGTGTGAAGGAGCGCTCTTGGCTCAAACCTACATTGGCTATTCTCCGGACGTGGAGGTTCTCGGCAAGGACGAGGAGCGGCTGACCGCCGAGATCCTTGAGATCATGGCGAATACCAACCGCAAGGCGTTCGAACGCCACCGCCATGCGGTGCGCGACGCCCATGCCAAGAGCCACGGGTTCCTCAAGGGCGAACTCGTCGTACCGGAACTGCCGGAGCATCTGCGTCAGGGGCTTTTCGCTCGCCCGGCCACCTATTCCATGGTGATCCGCCTCTCATCAGCGCCGGGCGACATTCACTCCGACACGATTCCCGCCCCGCGCGGCATGGCGATCAAGGTGATCGGCGTCGAAGGCGAGCGGCTTCTCCCCGAAGACCAGGGCCAAAACCAGGATTTCCTGCTCGTCAACATCCCGACCTTGAGCTTCGGCACGATCGGTAAATATCGCCAGCTCATCAGCCTTCTGGAGAAGAATGCCCAGAACCCGGTCTTTCTCCAGCGAGCGATGGCTGGGGTGGCGCGCGGCGTGGAAGCTGCGGTCGAAGCGGTCGGCGTCGAGCCCGGCGCCACGCTGCGCGGTCTCGCGCGCGACAACGACCATCTGCTTGGCGAGACCTATCACTCGATGGCGGCGATCCGTTTTGGCGATTACATCGCCAAGATCAGCGCCGCGCCGCTTTCCGACAATGTCCGCGCGCTCACCGGCAAGGACGTCGGCACGGTGGAGGATGCCACCATGCGCGATCTGGTTGTCGAGCATTTCCGCGACCAAGGTGCTGAGTATCAACTGCGCGCCCAACTTTGCGCTGATCTCGACAAGATGCCTGTCGAGGACGCGGCGGTGCTCTGGCCCGAAGAGCTGTCGCCACACCAGCCGATCGCCACGCTGCGCATCCCGCCGCAGGACGCCTATTCGCCGGCGCGGCGGGTCTATGGCGATGACGTGCTGTCGTTCAATCCCTGGCACGGTATCCGCGATCATCAGCCGCTCGGATCGATCATGCGGGTGCGCATCGCCGCCTATGAGCGATCCACCCGCTACCGCCATGAGATGAACGCCCAGCCTCGTGTCGAGCCGACAAACATCGACGCCATCCCGGACTGACGCACCGATCGTCACACGCAATCACGAAAGGAGGCCAGCCATGGCCGAAACCGAAGACACCCCGCAGATCGACGAAACCCGCCTTCAAGCCATCCGGCGGCGGATCGAGGAAGTGGCCGGCGACGCGCCGCAGCTCGCCAAGCTCGCCCTTGAGCAGATGGTGACGAAGCACAATCCCGACCTCAAGGGCACGGCGGGCTCGGCTGGCCGTGTCGGCGCCCAGTCCGGCAATGTCTCCGAGCTCACAGCCATCGCAAACTTGAAGCCAGGCGGCGCGGACCGGCTGAAACGCATCTTCGGGCTGGTGAACGGCAATTTCGATGGCGCGCAGAAGGTCGGCACGCTCCACAATATGCGGTTCGTGTTCTTCGACAACGACACACGCATCCTGTTCGCCACCGCCTATGACGGCGACTGGGACACCTATATCAACGACTTCGCCACCAAGATCCCCGACCTGATGGACCTGCTTTTCGCTTCGGTCGAAGGTTGGCCTGGCATCGCAAGCCCCAAGGTCAAGGATTTCATCGCCGAGCATCAGATCACCGCTGCCGGCTGGTTCGTCGCCAACCCGCAGGTGACCGTCGTCGACGTGCGCCGCCTTCAGCGGATGGAGCATGCGGTCAACGAATTCCTGGACAAGGTGGGCTGAGCCATGGCGATCCTTCAGAAACTGAAAGAGCGCTTCCGGCGCGACAGCGTTACGCTCGATCTGCACGACATTCAGGCGCTGATCCTGCGAAGCCGGCCCGAGCCTTATGTCGGTATCCACGCCATGCTCCATTTCGACGAGGCGGAGGGCGCGCGCGATCTTCTCGGCCGGCTCGCGCCCCATATCGCATCTGCCGACAACTGGAGCGAGGATCTTGATTTCTGGATCGGGGCCGCACTCAGCTTCGAGGGGCTGAAGGCGCTCGGCGTTCCCGAAGCGCAGCTCAAGACATTCCCGCTCCCCTTCCAGCAGGGCATGGCCGCACGCGCGGAGCAGCTTCGCGACTTCGGGCCCAACGCGCCTCAAAACTGGGAAGAGGTGTTCAAGCCCGGCAACTGCCATCTCGCGCTGACTATCTACGCCGTGGATGATGCTGCGCTCGATAAGGCGCTGGCGACGGCGCGCACCGAACTCGACCGGAGCAGCGGCGTGACCCTGCTCGGCGAGCATCGTTTCGGCGCGCCGGATGGCGCGAAAAACCCGTTCGGTTTCCGGGATTCGATCTCCCAGCCCGCCGTCGAGGGTAGCGGCGTCGATCCGCTGCCGGGCGAGGAGCGCCCGATCAAGGCGGGCGAGTTCATTCTTGGATATGAAAGCGAGAACGGCCAACCGCTTGGCATGCCCGAGCCCGCCGGGCTGGGCAAGAACGGCACCTTCGTCGTTATGCGCAAGTACAACAGCCGGGTCGGCTGTTTTAACGCCTTCCTCAAGGCGCATGGCGAGACGCCGGAGGAACGCGAGCTATTAGCCGCCAAGATGTTCGGTCGCTGGCGTTCCGGCGCGCCCTTGACGCTGTCGCCCGATCACGACGATCCCGACCTCGGCGCCGACCCGCAGCGCAACAACGACTTCAGCTTCAAGGATGACCCCAAAGGTCGCGTTGTGCCGCTTGGCTGCCATATGCGCCGGCTCAATCCCCGCGACTCCGAGTTGACGCTGCTCACCGACGTCAACATCCACAGGATCATCCGTCGTTCCTCGACCTTCGGGCCGGTCTATTCCGAGGATGTCACGCCGCAGGACGATAAGAAAGGCGATCGCGGCCTGTTCTTCATCTTCATCAGCGCGCGTGCCTATGACACGATCGAGTTCATGCAGCAGGAATGGATCAATCGCGGGAATTTCGTCGACCTTGGCGAAGAGCGCGATCCAATCGTCGGCCTGCATGAGGAGGACGGTCGGTTCACCATCCCGCAGGCGCCCGCGCGCAAGCGCATCGACGGTGTGCAGACTTTCAATGTCATGAAGGGAGGCGAATATCTGTTCATGCCAAGCCTATCGGCGCTTAAGTGGTTGGCAGAACGACGCTAAAGCTATTCACCTGATTGTCGGTTGAGATTTGAAGTGTGCAGAGTGACCCGGAAAGTGCGGGGCTGTGCGGAAGGTTAAGTGAGTGGGAGTTGAGTTTCGGCAAGGCTGGGGATGGTTGGTCCTTGTGGCGCTTACGATTTCGACGACCGGCGATGAAATCACGTTGCTGACGTTGATGTTCCGCACTGCCGAGAACGCATCCGGCTATGCGGTGCCGACGCTGCTGACCGCGGAGCTGCTACCCGGTCTGATCGCCGCACCCTGGGCGGGCCGCTTGATCGACCGCCGGGAGGCGGCCCGCATTCTGGTCATGGTGTCAGTTCTGCAAGCGGGCGTGATAGCATTTATCGCCTATTATCCCATGTTCACGCTCGCCGGGGCCGCGCTGTTGAGCGTGCTGTTCACGATCAGCAGCGCCGCAACATTCGCGTTGATTCCAGTGCTGGCGAGCGGCTTGGAATGACCTCGCACTCGCCAATTCCCTTATGGAAATGGTTCGCAGCCTTGGAATGCTCGCTGGTCCAGTCGCTGGGGGCGTACTGGTGGGATGGATCGGATCGCGCAATGCGCTTTTAGCCGATGCCGCCAGTTTTTCCCTTTTGGCCCTCGTCGTGATGGCGAGCAGGCTTCGCCGCAAGCCACAACGGGACGATCAGGAGGAAGAGACCCTGTTCGTGGACTACCTGCCGGTGCTCCGCAATCGACGGTTGATGGTGGTTACGGGTGCGCTCAGCCTCGAAGTGTTTGCGACCGCCATAGCCGACGTTGCTTTCGTGTTTCTCGTGATGGTGACGCTGGGAGCGGGCCGACCGCGTTTGGAATGCTGACGGCACTATGGGCGGTTGGGATGTTGATCGGCGCTGGGCTGGCCGAAAGGGTTATTGGCCATAGGGTCGGACTGGCGGCGTTCGGCACGGCCGCTGTCATGGGCGCGACCATGCTGTGGATCGGCCTTGCGCCGATCGGGCTGGCAATCGTTGCCGTCGCCTTCATCCTAGGCGGCGGCGCAAACAGCATCCACAACGTCGCTGTCCGAACCTTGTTCCAGTCGGAATGCCCGCCCGCCGATCATGGCAAGGTCGCCGCGATCTATGGTGCGGTGACACGCACCGCCGTAATCGGCGGCTATGTTGCTGGCGGCTGCTTTTTTGTGCCGAATGATGCGCCAACCGCCTATCTCGTGGGCGGCCTGCTGGGCGTTGTCGCGGGCTTAGTCGGATGGCGGATATTCAATCGTAGATGGAGCGCAGCACCAATCAAAGCATCGACGCGCCAAGATTGACCTGATTGTCGTGCCCATCCGCTAACGGCTATACCAATCAGGTGGCGTGATTGAGGCGCGGTGCGGAACGGACACGATAGCGACGCCCTAATGATGTAAGGCAGAAAATATATGACCTTTCAGTTTGATCCATCATTCGATGCAGAATCACTCCACATGCCGGGAGATTCTTTGATCGAATTAGACCAGATAGAGAGTTCATTAAGAATATTGCTGCCGTCTGAGCTTCGTGATTTATTTATTGAATTCGGATCAGCGATAGTTTTCAATAATGATGTTGAATTTCCTGCGGAAAAATGCGCCTATTCCGATGATTCAGGAAGAATTGGCGTTTCAGTTATATATGGCCCTGTTGACGGAAGCTTAGGAATAATTCGCATAAACGAACAATTATCCATGCAGATTCCAAAAACATCTGTGGTTTTTGCGGAAATCGGTCTGGGTAATATGCTGTTAATTGACAGAATTGATGGAAAGATATCCGTATGGCTGCACGATGAAGCTCTGCCTTCTAGGGCGATAACCCCCGTATACGACAGCTTTCATGACTTTATCGATGCACTGGTAGCCTTCGATCCTCCTCCCCTGCCCAGTTTAAAGGAATTGGGATTGGACTTGAAAGCGATGGGGATAGAAGAGGAGTAGCTAGAGGTTACGGTTCGGCGCTGACGGAAACCACACGATAACCGATAGCCTAACTATCTAAATTAACGTGGCTTTTCCTGCCTTCTGGCGGTCGCCAGCATCTCACGGCGAAGTATGGCGTTCATGCGGGCTTGGTAGCCCTTACCCTGCGATTTGAGCCAGGCGAGCACATCAGCATCAAGGCGTGCCGTCACCTGCTGCTTGATGGGCTTATAGAAGCGCCCACGCTGCCCGTTCCGCCAGAAATCCTCTGTCAGCGCCGGAGAGTCGCTATAGTCGATCCCGCTATCCGGCATCGCCTGCAGGGCATCCAGTTCGGCCTGTTGCGCTTCGGTCAACGGCGGCAGATTGTCCGGATCGAGTTGGAAACGGACGGTATCAGCGTCTTTCTTCTTCATAACGTCGCCTTTCCGTTCGATCGGCCTTTCGAGCCGAAATCCACATACTCGCCGTCATCGTCTTGCTCGACGACAGTGTGGGCCACGAGGAGGAGCAGATGCCCTTCCACGAGGCCCAAGGTTTGCCATCGTCGCTCGCCACCTTCGATCCGATCCTGATCGCTCAGCGCGAAAGGATCTGTGAACGCACGAGTAGCGATCGCAAAGCTGACGCCGTGCTTCTTCAGATTGCTCTCGGCTTTGGCCGGGTGCCAGGAGAAGCGCATGGATGGCATTACGGAAATATAATTATGTTTTTGTCGTTACGCAAGGCGCGGCGGTTTGAGCCATCCGGCCCGCGCGAGCGTATCTGCGAGGGTCGATCGGGGCACGTTGAACGTGCGGCTGATCGACGACTTGCTAGCGCCACCGGCAAGGGCGGCGGTGATCTGATCGAGCTTTTCCGCATCGATCGTTCGCGGGCGGCCACCGTAGCGCCCGCGCCGTCTGGCGGCCGCAAGGCCTGCCATGATGCGCTCGCGCGTCAATGCCCGTTCATACTGGGCCAGCGCGCCGAACAGCGAAAACAGCAGCTCGCCATGCGGCGTTCCCGTGTCCATCTGCTCGGTCAATGACCGGAATGACACGTCACGCTCCCTGAGATCGGTCAGGATCGACAGCAAATGCGGCAGGGAGCGGCCGAGCCGATCCAGTTTCCACACGACCAGCGTATCGCCGGCTGCGAGATATTCGAGGCAGGCCCGCAGGCTCGCCCGGTCCTCGCGAGCGCCGGATGCCTTGTCGGAATAGAGATGCCGGCTATCGACGCCGGCTGCGATCAGCGCATCGCGCTGAAGATCGACCGATTGCCGGTCATCTGTGGAAGAGACGCGCATGTAGCCTATAAGCATGTCGGAAAACCCCTGATAGCTTGTTGTGGGACAGTCCTCCTTTCCGGCAGAGTTTATCGGACGCTACGGATTTTGGGCGTGCGTAGATTGCTGGAATTTCCGGGGGGATGCCTGCTAGCGGCGGAATGTGTCGTCGGGCGCATCAGGCGGGGCGCTTATCGTGTGATTTCCATTAGGTTAATCTGTTCGTGCAGCCGCTGCCGCAGCGGACCGTCTTCTGGCCGCGACGATCAATAACGGATTATCCGCCTGCTTACGCTGACCAAGTCGCATGCCCGTCGCCGAATTGATCCCGTGGCGGCTGCACACATCGCTGTCGCCATGCCCGCTTCCTGCTCCGCGCCTCTTCAATTTATCGTAGAAGCTTTTGATGTGTCTTATTAAAATCCTTGGCTTGCCGCTCTCGGTCAGACGATGATTGGACGGATTTCAGTTCACTTTCGTCCATATCTGCGATTTGCACATGATCCGCCCTGTCAGGCACCCCTTTCCCTCCATCCGCCGATCGTCGAGCGTGGTGATTGTTCCAGAGAAGGTTTGGCCGATGTCGGGTACAAAAACACTGCCGCGCCACACGCCCTTCTTTTCAGGAACAAAATCGCGAAACAGGATCAGACCTACCAGATCGTTTGTCCCGCCGCGCCGCGCATCCGCCTTGGCTTTGTCACTTGCCCAGACCACGACCCCGCACATTCTGCTTCCGCACGGCTGGGCTCGCACATGTACGCTGTCCTGCGGATTCTTCCACACTCCGAAAGAAGCGCGCTGTGCCTCGACGGACGCAGATGTTGCAAGTAGCAGCATGGCTGCCAATACGAAACTGAACCTCATCGCCATTCTTCCTCAAGGCCGGATCATCATTTGCGCGACATTTTCCGCGATCGCCATGGTAGGCGCGTTAGTGTTGCCCGACACGATCGACGGCATGATCGATGCATCGACCACGCGCAAACCGTCAATGCCACGTACACGGGCTGCCGGATCGACCACGGATGCCGAGTCACTGCCCATGCGGCATGTTCCTACCGGATGATAGATTGTTTCAGCGCGCGCGCGGATGTCGTCGATCAGAGCCTCGTCGGTCTGGACCGCGGGTCCCGGTCGCACCTCCTCGCGCAAGTGACGGGCGAGCGCCGGCGCATGAAGGAGCTTGCGGGCTAGCTTCGCGCCATTCAGCAAGACGCCCACATCATCGGGATGACTGAGATAATTGCCCTCTATGCGCGGATGAGCCGTGGGATCGGCGATCTTGAGCCCGATCCTGCCGCGGCTCTTCGGTAGAAGGTCGCAGACATGCACGGTCATTCCGTAGCCGAAGGCTGTCTTGCGGCCATGGTCACGCAGGATCGCCGGCAGGAAATGGAATTGAAGATTGGGCCGCTCCCGGCCGGCGTCGGATTTGAGGAAAGCGCCGCCCTCCGAGGCATTTGACGTCAATTCGCCTTCATGATGAAGGAAATAGCTCCATGCGCCGCGTATCGCACGAGGCAGGAAACTGGGCGCCACTCCAAATCCTTCGCGATCGGCCGTGGTTGCCACAGCCGTATAGTCGAGGTGATCGGCGAGATTGGCTCCGACTTCGGGCGCATCCAGAACGATCTCTATGCCATGCTGCCTGAGTTCGCTCGCCGGGCCGACGCCCGACAGCATCAGAATCTGCGGCGAATTGACCGCGCCAGCCGAAAGGATCACCTCTCCACCGGGGCGCAGCAGCAGGTCCCGGCCGCCGACGCGGACCCCGATGGCGCGACGGTCCTTGAACAGTATCCGTTCGACGAGGCCGTTCGTTTCGATGGCGAGATTCTTGCGCGAGCGAGCCGGATCGAGAAACGCTCGCGCCGTGCTGAACCGTTGCCCGTCTTTCTGGGTCACCTGATAGACACCAAAGCCTTCCTGGCTCACGCCATTGAAGTCGGGATTTCGCGGGTAGTGCAGTTCCACCCCAGCTTCGACGAAGTCTTCCGTAAGTGGGTTCACTCGCCCAAGATTGGAGACGCAAAGTGGCCCGGCATTGCCATGATGCTCGTCGTGGATAGCCTGATTGTTTTCGAGCGCGATAAAAAGCTCGCGCATGCGCGGCCAGTCCCAGTCAGCTCCGGCGGCCGCCCCCCAGCCCTCATAGTCCGCCCGATCGCCGCGAATGTAGACCATTGCATTGATCGAGTTGCTGCCACCCAGCGTCTTGCCGCGCGGCCAATAGAGCCGCCGGTTGTTAAGGTGAGGCTCGACTTCGGTCTCACAGTTCCAGTTCACCCATCCCGTGCGGGCAATGACGCTGACGCCAAGCGGCATGTGAATGAAGGGATTGCGATCGCGCGGCCCCGCCTCGATGAGGCAGACAGCTTTATCCGAATCAGCAGAAAGGCGGTTGGCCATGACGCAGCCGGCCGAGCCGCCGCCAATGATGATATAGTCGTACATGGATTTACCCCAGAAAGCGTTTGGCAAGTCGGATCAGACGCGCTGCCCGGCCCGAATAGGGAGGAAAGACGAGAGGCAGAGCGGAGAAGCGGTTCTGGAGAACGGCGCGCTCATGACTGAAAGTCCGGAACCCGTGATGGCCATGTGCCGCCCCGATCCCGGAATTGTTCACACCGCCGAACGGCAGATGATCGTGGACGTATTGGACGATGGTAAGGTTGACGCCTGCACTGCCGGAAGTCGTGGCCGCCAGGATATGATCCACTCTCGCCCGGTCACGATCGAACACATAAAGCGCCAGCGGCTTGGGTCTTGCGTTGATCCGACCGATCACGGTTTCAATGTCATCATAGGTCAGGACCGGCAGGACGGGACCGAATATCTCCTCATGGTCGATCGCCGCCTCGGGAGCGATCGCCTCCAGCACTGTGGGCGCCAGCGCCCTTCCCTGCCTTTCGCCGCCGACAATGATCCGCCCGCCCGTGGCCAGGGCATCCGCAATCAGGCCCCCCAGTCTGTCCGCATGGCGATCATTGACGATCCTTGCGAGATAGGGGCTCGTCATGCCCGAACCATAAGCGGCGGCGATCCGGCGGCGCAGCGCTTCCACGAACCGGTCGCGGATCGAAGCGTGGACGAACACATGATCGGGCGCGATGCAGGTTTGACCGGCATTGGAGAATTTGCCGAAGGCGATCCAACTGGCGGCCCTCTCTATGTCGGCATCCGGTCCCACGATCGTGGGCGACTTGCCACCCAGTTCCAGCGTAACGGAGGTCAGGTGGCGGGAGGCTGCCTGCATTACGACTTTCCCGACCTCGGGGCTGCCGGTGAAGAAGATATGATCGAAGGGCAGCGCGAGCAGGGCCTGAGACATCTCCTTCCCGCCGAGGGCGACGGTAACCAAGTCTGGCGGAAATGTGTCGGCGATCAGCCGCGCGATGACGCCCGAGGTAGCAGGTGTCATCTCCGAAGGCTTCAGGATAGCGCTGTTGCCGGCAGCAAGGCAGGAGACAAGCGGCCCCAGGCAGAGATTGAATGGGTAATTCCAGGGCGCGATGATAAGGCACACGCCGCGTGGCTGCGGCACGATCCGTCCGGCCGTGCCGAAACCGATCAATGTCGGTCCGACATGGACTGGCCGCATCCATCGGCGCAGATTACGACGGCTGTGGCGGATTTCCTGCATGACCGGAAGAATTTCCGTCAGAAACACTTCGGCCTCCGGCTTGCCGAAGTCGGTCGCCATGGCCTGGACGATCTCCCCTTCGAACTTTCGTATGGCAGCCGCGAGGCGCGCCAGCGCAGCGCGTCTTTCAGCAAGGCCAAAGCGCATCCGGCGCTCGTCCGACATTGCCTTTTGCGCGGTGAAGAGCATTTCCACCGGGCGGCCATCACAGGGTTCCTGCGAAATCGAATGGCTCTCTTCAATCATTTCATTCTCGTCGAAAACATGACCTTCGCGCGAGTCTTACGAGCGCAAAAGCAATAGGGAACTACACGAGCATGTAGTATCGACCCGACATGGGCCTGGGAACCGAATGGACTCCAACGCTGCTTTCGCGACTGGCGGAAACGGCACTTCGCCGTGTGGAATTGACCGCGCGCGTCAGCCTGCTGCGCGCACCTTGCGGCTACGGCAAATCGGCGACGCTCGCGGCCGGTTGGAAGGAGGCGGCGGACACTGGTCGCCCGGCGCTTTGGGCAAGTCTTGCAAGCGACGACACAAAGAAGGGCACCCTGCGTCGCCTCGCCTTTCAGGCCGGAACCGCCGCGGACATCGAGTCCATTCTCCAATGGATATGGCATCAGGACAGGCCCGGGATTATTTGCCTCGATGATGTTCAGGAAGCGCCGCATCTCGAAACGCTGACAAGAGACATGATGGATGCTCTTCCCGATGATTGGCGAGCGGTCCTTGCAACCTCCGCCCCCTGGGGATTTGGCGTCCTCAACGCTGACTGGCAGGAAGTCGGCCCCGATGCCCTGGCCTGCCGCGCCCAGGATCTGAAGGAATTGATCCGGCTCCCTTCAGCCCTCGACCGGATCATATCGGACACACAGGGTTGGCCCGCATTGTGCCGCATCGCGGGCCGTGTATCCCACCGGATGCAGCCACTGCATTTATGGCCCGAGATCATCTGTTATCTCGATCAGATGGTGTTGGCACCCTTATCGCCCGCTCTGCGCACATGGCTGAAAAAGGCGGCATTAATCGCTCCCCTCGATGCCGAAAGCCACGATTTTGCCCTGCGCGTGCCGATTCCGATGAAGCCGCCCCTCGTTTCCGAGATGATTGCGCCCCTTCGTTCCGAGATGATGTCGCCCCCCCGGAGACAGGGCCGTGCTGGCTACGTCTGTTGTTATTTCGTTCGTGCCGGCCGTCAAGCCTCTGAAGGGGATTTGACCCGGCGCATGCTGTCACCGTCGAGGTCCAGGCGGTGGGCGTTGTGGACGAGCCTGTCGAGGATGGCGTCGGCATAGGTCGGATCGCCGATCACCTCGTGCCACGCCGCGATCGGCAGCTGGCTGGTGACCATCGTCGAGCGACGGCCATAACGCTCTTCTAGGATTTCGAGGAGGTCGTAGCGGGCATGAGCATCGAGTGGCTCAAGCCCCCAGTCATCAAGAATCAGGAGCTGAACGCTGCCGAGCTTGGCCAGGATGCGGGCGTAGCGTCCGTCGCCGCGTGCCAACGCCAGGCTGGCGAACAGCTTGGGCACCCGCTGATACAGCACCGAACGGTCGTCGCGGCAGGCCTTATGGCCTAGCGCGCAGGCCGCCATGATTTCCCGACGCCAGTCGGGCCGCAGATGACGAGATTGTCGCGAGCGGCGATCCAGTCACCAGCGACGAGCTTGAGGAACAGTCCCCGGTCGAGACCTCGATGGCTGCGATAATCGACATCCTCGGGGGTTGCCTGATGGCGCAGCTTGGCGAACCGCAGCCGGGCGGCCAGCTTGCGGTCGTGGCGGAAGCTCCATTCGCGGTCGAGCAGCAGCGCCAGCCATTCGGGATGGGTGAGCCGCTCGGCTTCGGCATTGGCGGCCAGTTCGTCGAACGCCCTGGCCATGCCAGCCAGCCCCATTGCGTTCAGCCGGTCGAGAGTGGGATGTTGAAGCATCATGATCTCCTTCAGTGATAGTAGCGGGAACCCCGGATATTCGGGTGGGTGATCGTCCGATCGTCGCGCGCCTGCCGGGGCGCGGGCGCCTGATCGAGCCGGTTGTCGAGGATCGATCGGACCGATCCATAGGTGCGTGCGCCGATATCGAGCGCCCGGCAGCACGCCGCTTCGACCCGTTCGCGGCCGAAGCCCTTCACCAGGCGCACGATGCCCAGGCAGGCCCGGAAGCCCTGCTCGGGATGCGGGCGATCGGTCAGGATTTTCTCGCACAGCAGGGCGGCACAGGGGCCGATCGCGGCCGCCTCGGTGGCGATGCGTTCGATCGTCCAGTCGGCGAAGCGCCGGTGCGATGACGGCATATGCTCGGATATCGTCGTGTGCCGGCCATTGCCGGAGCCGCGCATATGGGCGGCGATCCGTTCACCCTTGTGGAACAGTTCGATCGTACGCGCGGTGATCCGCGCCTCGACCGGCTCGCGCGCGAAGCGATACGGGACCGAGTAATAAAGGCGCTCGATCTCGACATGATAATCGAGACCAGCGCGCCGCCGCCGCCATTCGGCGAAGACATAGGGTTCCAGCGGCAGAGCTTTCAGCGCAGGCCTGTCGATGGCCTCGAACAGCTGGCGCCGGGTCTGGCCCACGCGGCGCATGATACGGCGGTCATTGAGGTCGGCGAGCAGGTCGCCGATCGCGGCGTTGAGTTCGGTCAGGCTATAGAAGATCCGATGCCGAAGGCGCCCGAACAGCCAGCGCTCGACGATCAGCACGCAGGCCTCCACCTTGGCCTTGTCGCGTGGGCGGCGCGGACGGGTCGGCAGCACCGCGCTGTCGTAATGTGCCGCCATCTCGGCATAGCTGCGGTTGACCTGTGGATCGTAAAGGCAGGCCTTGATCACCGCGACCTTGGCATTGTCCGGCACGAACAGGGCAGGCGCGCCGCCGAAGGCTTCCAGCGCCCGCACGTGCGCCGCGATCCAGTCGGGCAGCGTCTCGGTCCAGCTCGCCTCGGCATAGGACAGGCTCGATGCACCCAACACCGCCACGAAGATGTGCGCGTCGCGGATTTCGCCGGTCAGCCGGTCGACCACGACAGCCACCTTGTCGCCCGCATAGTCGACGAACAGCTTCTCGCCGGCGGCGTGGGTCTGCCGCATCGTGACCGGCAGCTTCGCCGCCCAGCCACGATAGAGATCGCAGAACCGGCTGTAGCGATAACCTTCCGGATGCTGAGCGATATATTCGTCCCACACGATCTGCAGCGTCACATGCTTGCGCTTCAACTCGCGATGGATCGCTGCCCAGTCCGGTTCAGGGCAGCGGCGATGGCCGGTCTTGGTGCCAGCCGCGCGGTAAAGCGCCGCCTCCAGAACGGCATCGCTGACATCCGCGCCCAGCGGCCAAGCCAGACCCGCGACCGCTGCCCGCCTCAGCGTCTCGCGCACCGTCGAGGGCGCGGCGCCCACCCGATACGAAATCGCCTTGTGACCCAGCCCCTGCTCAAACCGGTACCGTAAAATCTCGCGAACCCGTCGCATACTCAATCGCTCCGCCGACATCGGCTCCCTCCCTCGGACAACCCAAAGGAAGCAAACCTAATCCCAGCAGCGGACCTTCATCGTCATCCCCGCCAAGGGGGCGACATCATCTCGGAATCAGGGGGCGAGTAATTCTCGGAACAGGGGGGCGGCATCATTTCGGAATGAGGGGGCGGCTTCCCTCGGAATCAGCACATTCTCCAGGGTGATCACCGTCGCCTTATCGCCGGCCGACTGTGCGGCTGCTGCATAGGCTTGCGCGGCTGAAGGCTCCAGCACGACGGAAGCGACCATGAATTGAGGCACGGCCAGAGGCAGCCATCCGATCGGATTTGCCTGACGGTAGCGGCCCGCCTGTGCGTCAGGAGCGCCCCCGAACAGGTTGACGAAGATCGGGCGGCCGCAAATATCCTTGTCGAACCCGTACAGGGTTCGCAGGTCGCCTGGGCCGTCGATGGCGACCGCGGCGGAAACCTTCAGTGGATCAGCGCCGCGGACCTCGCTGTCGGCAGGCAATCTGGGACGGGCCGCCAGCCACAGGGCAGCGTGGGCGCCGGCAGAATGTCCCACCGTCACCACATGCTTCAGGTCCAGAGGCTGGGTTCGTGCCAGCACCCTCAAGTGATCGAGCGCCGCTCCCCAATCCTGGAAGGTCCCAGGCCACCCGCCGCGGGTGTCACCAACCTGTCGATACTCTATATTCCATGTCGCCACGCCCTTGTCCGTCAAGGCGCTCGCCAACGGCGCCGTGCCTGCCAGTGTCTCATAGCCTTTGGTCCAGCAGCCACCGTGAATGACCATGACGACGGGAAACGGGCCAGGACCTGCAGGCAAGCGCAGTTCACCGATCTGCAGAGGATCAGGACCATAGGCCTCGACGAGCGTCGGAGCGGTGACGGGAAGGGCGTGGAGTTGGGGCGGTCCGATCAGCGCATGTTGGTTATCCGACGGCGTCTGCGCCCAAGCGGTGCTCGTGACAATCAAGACTGTAGCCAGGCCTAATGAACGGTATCGCATGATCTACCTCTTTCATGCATCTTCCCGCTCCGACGTTACCAGCCAGTTCGTCAAATGTGAGAAGACAGCAATTCGTCATTAGATAACATGGTTCGCTATATTCTTTTCGGAAACACCATTCCGTCATCGAGTGGGCAAAGCGATAGATGAAATCCCGTTTCTGGCGCAAAGCATATTGCGGCTATGCGCGATCACGGTAGCCTTGATCATGGAAGTGATACGTCAGGCGACCAAAGAGCTATCTAGATTTCATTGTCGTCGTGAATTGCGGTTTCAGAGGATCGTGGGTTTTATCTCACTTGGCTATCCATGCTTCGACCAGCTTGACCGCATCCTCTACTGTTTTGACCTCACCGGCGGCTTCATCCGGGATAGTGAGTCCGAATTCGTCTTCAAGCGCCATCACAACTTCCAGCACATCGAGACTATCCACGCCGATGTCATCGTAGAAAGACGAAGCAAGGGCAATCTGATCCGGATAGACGCCGAGCTGACGGCTAATGATCCTGAAAACTCGGGGAGCGATTTCTTCCATCACAAAGCCCTCGCGCGGACACTATCGGCTAGGAAACAGGGCAGATTCTCGTAAACTCAATCATCGCAGAGCAACGATATTGTCCTGCGGCCAGTAAATTCATCATGCCTTGCTGAGCATTTTCTCGGCGCTCGTTTTCACAAAATCCGAAATCTGTCCTGACATCATTTTGAGGAACAGCGGTACGCTGACGTCGCCGCGAATCTCGCTATCCTCAATGTCGAGTTGCACCGGGATATTCTGCCCCATCGCCCCGATGACCAAGTGTAGTGCGTAGTCCGATACCCACTCGGAACTGAGCGAACCGCCTCCCGGGATATGCGCTGCCAGCTTGGGCAGGCCGGCCTCGATCCTGCTCTTCGCTTCGATTTTACCAAGGCTGTGCGGGATAACGACTTCCATATCTTCTTTCCTGTTCAGGCCGCCCGATCGACGAGCAGCAAGGTCGATGTCGCGGAGGCATAGAGTTTGCCGGCCATGTCGATCAGACGCGCCTCGGTATGCGCCACCCTCTTGCCCATCGACACCACCTGGCCGATTGCACGGACCATCCCGACCCTGTCGGTCAAGGGCGCATGATAGGCGACCTTGAGTTCGAGCGTGACGCAGTTGATGGGCACTTGGGCCGCGGAGTTCGCCGCGATGCCGCAGGCCGAATCCAGCAGCGTCGCGGCATAGCCACCATGGGCGATGCCCATGAAATTGTAGGTCTGCGAGGTGGGCGTCGCGACAAAGACGACCTTCCCCTCCTCCGCCTCAAGCAGATCGATGTCGAACAGGTCCATCATGGGCGGCCGGGTGCCGGCCGCCATGAACTGTTCGATCTCTTCCAGACCGGTCATCGCTTACCTCAAAGCTTTTCGGTCAGTTCAGGAACGATCTTGAAGAGGTCGCCGACCAGGCCGATATCGGCGACCTGGAAGATGGGCGCGTCCTCATCCTTGTTGATCGCGATGATGGTCTTGCTATCCTTCATGCCAGCAAGGTGCTGAATCGCACCCGATATGCCGACGGCGACATAGACTTCCGGCGCCACGATCTTGCCGGTCTGGCCGACCTGAAAATCGTTGGGCGCATAGCCAGCATCGACCGCTGCGCGGCTTGCGCCCACACCCGCGCCCAGCTTGTCGGCCAGCGGATCGATCACGCCATGAAACTGCCCGGCCGAGCCCAGCGCTCGCCCGCCCGAGACGATGATTTTGGCCGAGGTGAGTTCCGGGCGCTCGGACTGGGCGATCTCGGCACCCACGAAGCTGGAAAGTCCCGCATCCGTGCCCGTCGCAGCCTCGATACTGGCCGAGCCACCCTCGCGGGCCGCCTTCTCGAAGGCTGTGCCACGCACCGTGATAACCTTCTTTGCATCAGACGACTGGACCGTCGCGATCGCATTTCCCGCGTAGATGGGACGCGTGAACGTGTCAGCGCTTTCCACCGACAGGATGTCGCTGACCTGCATCACATCAAGCAAGGCCGCCACGCGCGGCGCGATGTTCTTGCCATTCGAAGTGGAAGGCGCAACGAACGCGTCATAGCCGCGCATCAGGTCCGCGACGGCCGGCGCGACATTCTCGGGCAAAGCGTGTTTGAACGCCGCATCGTCGAACGTTACGACTTTGGCGACACCCGCGACCTTCGCAGCAGCCTCGGCCACGCCGCCGATGCCCGCACCGGCAACCAGCAGATGGACCTCACCAAGTTTGGCAGCGGCGGTGACGGCCGATAGCGTCGCATCCTTGACCGACGCATTGTCATGTTCAACCCAGACGAGCGTATTCATAACTTATTCTCCGAGAAATCCGCCCCCGCTTCATCTCTGTGCGCACAGGATGAAGCGGGGTGCGCCGTCACTTGCATGGGAGAGGTTCGGCAAGTTCGGCGCGTTTGAAAGTTTATCAAATCGCCATTTCCTTGAGCCTGGCGACCAATTCATCGACGTCGGCCACCTTGATGCCCGCCGAGCGCTTGGGGGGTTCGGTCACCTTGAGCGTCTTGAGGCGCGAGGCGATCTCAACACCGAGATCGGCCGGCGTCTTCGTCGCCAGCGGCTTGGATTTGGCCTTCATGATATTGGGCAGGCTCGCATAGCGCGGTTCGTTGAGACGCAGATCGGTCGTCACGATCGCCGGCAGTTTGAGGCTTACGGTCTCCAGACCGCCATCCACCTCACGGGTCACCGCGACAGTCTCGCCCGATACTTCGACCTTGCTGGCGAATGTGCCCTGCCCCCAACCGAGAAGGGCTGCCAGCATCTGGCCGGTCTGATTGGCATCATCGTCGATGGCCTGCTTGCCGAGGATCACCAGGCCTGGAGCCTCCTCGGTGGCGATGGCCTTCAGGATCTTGGCGACGGCGAGCGGCTCGACCTCATCGTCAGTCTGGACGAGGATCGCGCGGTCGGTCCCCATGGCGAGCGCGGTGCGCAGCGTTTCCTGCGCCTTGGCGACGCCGATCGACACCACCACGATTTCGGTCGCGACTCCCTTTTCCTTGAGGCGGATAGCCTCTTCGACGGCGATCTCGTCGAACGGGTTCATCGACATCTTCACGTTCGCCAAATCGACGCCCGTCCCATCCGCCTTCACGCGCGGTTTCACATTATAATCGATAACCCGCTTGACGGGCACAAGCACCTTCATGGATCAATCCTACTCTGATTGTAATGCCGCCTGATATTCGGCAATGAGTCTCTCACAGATGGATCGGGCCGGTTGGACGGCAGTGGTAGCGCCGACACCGTGGCCTGCCGACCAGATCGTCTTCCAGGCCTTGGCCTCCTCCGAAACCGAAAGCGCGCCATGTGGCTCAGGGAGAGTCGCGGCTTCCAGCGAGGGCCGGAGAAAATTGGCCCCGACGCCGGTGACCCGGTCCGTATAGACGATATCCGCTGGTCCGGCCCCGATCACCATGTCTTTCTGTGCCGGCGAGGCGAGACTCTCTTCCGACGCGATGAAGTGGGATCCGATATAGGCAAGATCGGCCCCCATCATCTGCGCGGCCGCGATCTGGTGGCCGCGCGTGATGGCGCCGGAAAGCGCCAGCGGCCCCTGGAAGAAGCGCCGTATCTCGTCAACCAGTGCGAACGGGCTCATCGTGCCGGCATGTCCCCCCGCGCCGGCAGCGACCGCGATCAGACCGTCGACGCCAGCTTCGAGCGCCTTTTCCGCATGACGCACGTTCGTCACGTCGTGAAAGACCAGCCCGCCATAGCCCTGAACCACCTGGACAAGATCCGCGATGGCGCCGAGCGAGGTGATGACCAATGGCACATGGTGCCGAACGATCAGTTCCAGATCGGCGTCGAGCCTCGGATTGCTCTTATGGACGATGAGGTTGACGCCGAAGGGCGCCGCTCCCGGCATGGGAGCCAGCCGCTCCTCGATTTCATCCAGCCATTCACCGAAACCTTGACTGGTGCGCTGGTTGAGCGCCGGGAAAGTACCAAGCAGTCCCGCCTCGCAGCAACTGACGACAAGGTCCGGTCCCGACACAAGGAACATCGGCGCAACGATGGCTGGAATGGCCAGCCGCTTTTCGAGGCTTGCCGGAAGCGTCAAAACACGTCGTCTTCCAGCGCCATCAGCGACTTCTTGCCCGCCTTGATCGCCAGGAAGCTGGCGGTCGCCTGAGGCAGGATACGCTCGAAGAAGAACGTCGCCGTCTTGATCTTGGCATCGTAGAAGCGCTTGTCCTCGCTGCCGAAGAAGAGCTGCAAGCCTGCGATCTTGGTCGCCTTGGCAAAGCAATAGCCCATGGCCACCAGGCCCATCAGACGCAGATAGTCCGCCGACGCCGCGCCCGCCTCTTCGGGATCCTTGAGCGCCCGCTGCGCGACCGTGGCCGTCGAAAGCTGCAGCGCCCCGAACGCCTTGGCGAGCGCCTCGATCATCGGCTTCATCGGTCCGTCGACGTTGTTTTCCTCGATGAAAGCCGACACCGGATGGAAGAAGCTGCGCAGATAGCGGCCCATATGGGCGCCGAGCTTGCGGCCGACGAGATCGAGCGCCTGAACGCCGTTCGTCCCCTCATAGATCATGGTGATCCGGGCAT
This sequence comes from Sphingobium sp. MP9-4, assembly GCF_005281675.1. NCBI lineage: Bacteria > Pseudomonadati > Pseudomonadota > Alphaproteobacteria > Sphingomonadales > Sphingobiaceae > Sphingobium > Sphingobium sp. MP9-4. The sequence goes on from NZ_LUFI01000057.1 coordinate 26,399, forward strand.
CGCGGGCATATTGCTCGACGCCGCTTTCGCGGATGTAGCCGTGGCCACCATAGCATTGGACCGCAAGGTTCGCGCTGTCGAACGCAAGGTCGGTGAAGAGCGCTTTGACGACGGGGGTCATGAGCGCAATGAAGTCACTCGCACGCTGGCGCACTTCGGGTTCGGGAGAATGTTTTTCCGCGTCCAGGGCGCGCGAGACCCAGGCCGAGAGCGCCCGGCATCCCTCATTATAAGCCCGCATCGTCATCAACATGCGGCGAACATCGGGGTGAACGATGATCGGATCGGCTGCCTGATCGGGATATTTGGGTCCCGAGAGCGCCCGACCCTGAATACGATCTTTCGCATACCAGGCCGCCGCCTGATACGCCGCCTCGCCCACACCCAGGCCCTGGATGCCGACGGAGACACGCTCCGTGTTCATCATCGTGAACATGGCGGCCATGCCCTTGCCAGGCTCACCGACGATCCAGCCGATCGAATCATCGAAGTTCATCTGGCACGTCGCCGACGCCTTGAGACCCATCTTGTGCTCGATCGCGGCGCAGGCGACGCCGTTCGATTGACCGGGAGTACCGTCCTCCCTGGGCAGATATTTGGGGACGAGAAACAAGCTGATGCCCTTCACGCCCTTGGGGGCGTCGGGCAGGCGGGCGAGCACGAGATGGATGATATTCTCGGTCAGGTCATGCTCACCGGCGGAGATGAAGATCTTGGAGCCGGTGACCTTGTAGCTGCCATCGCCCTGCGGGACCGCGCGGCTGCGCAGGAGCCCGAGATCGGTACCGCAATGAGGCTCGGTCAGGCACATCGTGCCGGACCACTGGCCGCTCACCATCTTGGGCAGGTAGGCCTGCTTGAGCGCGTCACTGCCATGGCCCTCGATCGCAGTGGTGGCACCATGGGTGAGGCCCGGGTAGAGGCCGAAGGAGAGGTTGGACGAGCAGATCATCTCCTCGACCAGCTTGTTGACCGCTTCCGGCAGCCCCTGCCCACCCCATTCCGGATCGGATGCGAGCGCGGTCCAGCCACCTTCGGCGAACTGCTTATAGGCTTCGGGGAACCCCGCCGGCGTCCGCACGACGCCGTTTTCCAGATGACACCCCTCCTCGTCGCCCGACCGGTTGATCGGCAACAGGACGTCGCGACAGAAGCGCGCCGCCTCCTCGAGGATCGCATCGGTGAGATCCGGTGTGAACTCCGACAGCGCGGGAATATCCCCGAAGCCGTCATCGGCATGGAGTTCGTTGAGCACGAAGCGCATGTCGCGCAACGGGGCGTCATAGACTTGCATATTTATATCTCCTGACCGGTCGGCCATCCGGCCGCCGGCCGCCAATCAGTTACGCAGCGGCTTGCCGGTGACGAGCATCTGCTCGACGCGCGCCTGGGTCCGCGGGTCGCGCACCAGTTGCATGAAGGCCTTGCGCTCGAGCGCCAGCAGATCCTCTTCGGTCACGATGTCGATGAGATCCTTCTCGCCGCCCGTCAGGACGTCGGCGAGCGCGCCGGATACGACACCATCGTAAGATGTGGCGAGGCCACGGGCCTGGAAGCCTTCGACAGCCATCGAAAGAGCGGACTTGCCTCCCGCGCCAGGCAAGCGGAATTCCGGAGCCACAGGCGGTTTGTAACCGTCGGCCAGTTCCAGTGCCTTCGCCTTGGCGTCCGCCAGCAGACGGTCCCGGTTCATCGTAATGCCGTCCGAGGGACGCAGGAAGCCATGCTCCTTCGCCTCGGCGGCCGACTTTGCCACAGTGGCTGTCGATACCGTCTCGAAGACCTTGGCTACGGCCGGCATCGGCCCCTTGGGCATGCCGGGACTGGAGCGCCAGCGATCGATCATTTCACCGCATCCGCCCCAGCCAGGGATCAGACCCACGCCGCACTCGACCAGACCCACATAGCTTTCGGCATGGGCCTGCACGGCATCACTGTTGAGCAGGATCTCGCAACCGCCGCCCAATGCCATGCCGGCCGGAGCGCTCACGACCGGGAACAGCGCATATTTGAGCGCCTTGTAGGCCTGCTGCCCGCCCGCGACGAGCTTTTCGATCTCGCCCCATGCCGCGATGTTCAGTGCGAACAGAGCAAGACCGAGATTGGCGCCGGCGGAGAAATTGCTGCCCTCATTATAGACGACGAGCGCCTTGAACTTGTCCTGCACGACCGGGATCGCCTGACCGATCAGCTTCATCACATCGCCGTCGAGCGCGTTCATCTTGCCGGTGAACTCAAGGCAGGCAACGCCGTCGCCGACATCCCAGAGTGCCGCCGAACCATTTTTGAGGATCGGCTGGCTATGGAGCTTGATGTCTTCCAGCAGCAGCACGCCCTCGGGCCGCACGACATCATGATAGTCGCCGGCGGCATCGAGATATTGCCGACGGCCGTCCTGCACCCGGTAAAAAGGCCGATCTCCGGCTACCTTGAGGATCGCGGGAACATCCCGCCCCTCGGCGGCCAGCCGTTCGGCGAGCTTGCCCGGCCCGAGGCGATCGATCAGTTCGAACGGCCCGAACTTCCAGTTGTAGCCGAGCTTCATCGCGTCATCGATGCCGACGATGTTGTCCGCAGCTTCACCGACCAGACTCGCGGCATAGGAAAGAACCTTGCCGAGAATTTCCCAGGCATAGGCGCCGACCTTGCCGGGCGCAGCAACCAATGCTGCCAGGTCCTTCTCGGCCCGGCCCGGCAAGGAAGCCGGCTTCACCGATACGCGATATTCGCCGGTCGCGAGATCGAGCGCTTTCTTGGTCTTCGTCGCCTTGTCGAACGCGTAGAAACCGCCCTTGCCCTTCCGCCCGGTAAAGCCTTCCGCGATCATCCTGTCGACGAGCGGCATCGGCCTCACCGTGTCGAAATAGGCGTCACCTGCCGGCAGCGTCGAGGACAGGCTCTTCGTGAGCAGCGGCATGAGGTCGACGCCAACGAGATCGACAAGGCCGAAAATGCCGGTCTTGGGCACGCCCATCGGCTTTCCGCCGATCTGGTCGGCTTCCTCCACCGTCAGCCGCTGGTCCATCGCGGCATTGATCGCGACGGCCAGCCAGTAGGTACCGATGCGATTGGCGATGAAGCCCGGCGTGTCCCGCGCCGGCACGATGCGCTTGCCGAGCTTTCGATCGACGAAATCCGAGACGCGCCTCGCCACAGCCGTATCAGTGTCGGGGCCGGTCACGATTTCGATGAGCCGCATGTAGCGCGGCGGATTGAAGAAATGGGTGATCAGGAAGTCCTGTTTGAACTGATCGTCCCGCCCCTCGACCAGATGGCCAAGCGGAATCGTCGAGGTATTGGACGATACCGCCGTGCCCGGACGCTTGAGCTGCTCGAGCTTGGCGTAGAGCGCCTGCTTGATGTCGAGCCGTTCGACGATCGCCTCGACGATCCAGTCGCATTCGGCCACCCGCTCGAGATGGTCGTCGATATTGCCCGTTTCAACGAGCTTCGCCGCAGCCTTCGACATGAAGGGCGCCGGATCGGTCTTCAGCATCTTCGCGACCGCACCCTTCGCCACGGCGTCACGATCGCCGCCCTCCTTGGGCACGATATCGAGCAGCAGCACCGGCACGCCGGCATTGGCGACCTGCGCTGCGATGCCGGCGCCCATGACGCCTGCGCCGATCACGCAGACCTTTTTGATGGTTTCCGGCGGGGCGCCGACTGGCTTGATGGCCTGCTCGCTCATTCCGCCGCCTCCAGCACGGTGGCGATGCCCTGACCGCCGCCGATGCACTGGGTGGCAAGCGCATAGCTGCCGCCTTCGCGCTTCAGCAGAGCCGCGGCCTTGCCCACGATCCGCGCACCGGTCGCCCCCAGAGGGTGGCCTATCGCGATGGCGCCGCCGTCCAGATTGACCTTCGACTGGTCAAGCCCCAGGTCGCTGATGCAGGCCAGTGACTGGCTCGCAAAGGCTTCGTTGAGCTCGACAACGTCAAGCTGGTCCACACTGAGCCCCGCCCGCTGCAGCGCCTTGCGCGAGGCCTCGACCGGTCCGATGCCCATGATCTCCGGCTGGCAGCCAGAGACAGCAACCGACTTGATGCGGGCAAGGATCGGCAGTCCATGCGCGCGCGCATAATCCTCGCTCGTGACCAGGATTGCGCTTGCGCCATCGGTCAGCGGCGAGGACGTTCCCGCCGTTACCGTGCCGTCCTGGCTGAAGGCCGGCTTCAGCCCGGCGAGGGTTTCCGTCGTCGTGCCGGCACGCGGCGTGCCATCCTTGTCGACCACGCCCGCCTTGGTCGTGATCGGCACGATCTCGGCCTCGAGCTTGCCGGCCGCGATAGCCGCGGCCGCCTTGTCCTGACTGGCGACCGCAAAGGCTTCCTGCTGGGCACGGGTGATCTGATATTTGGTCGCGATATTCTCCGCCGTGTCGCCCATGCCCATATAGGCGGCGCTCTTCTTCGCGAGCTCGGGGTTCGGCAGCGGATTGAACCCCATCATCGGCACGCGGCTCATCGACTCCACGCCCGCGCAGATGAAGGCCTCGCCGGCGCCAAGCTGAATCTGGCCCGCAGCGATGTGGACCGAGCTCATCGACGATCCGCAGAAGCGATTAACGGTCATGCCGCCGACAGAGAGCGGCAGGTCGGCGAGAAGACCGATAAGGCGCGCGATGTTGAAGCCCTGCTCGCCTTCAGGAAAAGCGCAGCCCAGCACGATATCCTCGATATCTTCGGCCTTCACGCCGGTCTGCTGAATCAGTCCGCGAATGACCTGAGCGGCCAGATCGTCAGGGCGGACGCGCGCCAGCGCGCCCTTGCCTGCCAGGTGAAAGGGGGACCGGGCATAGCCCGCAACAACCACATTACGCATCGATGATAGCCTCTCCAGGGAATCGGACATCTGATTACCTAATGGTGCGTGAAATGACGTTTACGTCAACTAAAATCTTTGGCACTCTTCTCACGCCGTCGAGGGAATCGTCATGCACCGGTTCCCGGGAGGCTTGATATCGGAGGTCTTGGCCGAGGAACGTACGGATGCTCGCCAGTGAAAAACCGCGCACTCTCATCCCGGCGATGATGCTCGCGCCCGTCTTATCGACGGCTGCGCCTCTCCCCAAGCGCCACTGCACCTGTTTTCGAAGGCGCACACATGCGATTTTCTGAGCATCCCCTCCGGCGTCAGATCGTCGGCGAAATGCATCTGCGCCGTTTTCCTGCACTCGAATTGCCCGCCATGGCATTTCAGACGGTTCGCCTGGTCGATGAGAATGACCGGGAGAAGGAATGGCTGATCCTGGAGCAGCGATGTGCCTCTGGACTCGATCGCAACCTGCGCCACCTGGAAACGGAGTGGTCCGCCAACGGGCGGCTGGCCTGGGAAAGGCACAGTGAAGCGGTCACCACGACGCTAACGTCAACCTCGGTCAGCGCGGACGCGCAGTTCTGGTCTGCTCCCGACGTCGGCCCCTTCAGTGATACCTTGCAGTGGATGGAAACGCTGCCGGGCCTGGTCATCCGCGCAACCCACATCGTCGTTGTGGCGAACGATAGCTACGCCGAGCCGGTTGTCGATCGGGCCGACTTCCATCCGGGCCATCTCGTCTCCTGCATCATCGGGGATAGCGTCCGGATCTGGAGCGACTTTCGCATTCACGCCGGCGGCTACGGGCGCCTGGTCGTTGCCGCGAACGGGGCGGCTGACGGCGAAGTGTCGCGTTCCATCCAGCGCATTCAGGAACTGGGCAATTATCGCAATCTTTCCTTGCTTGAAGGCACGCACAGATCAATAGCTTGACGGCGTCACACACGAACACGCCCGAACCCTGACGACGGGGCCAGCAGCGCCTGACCCCTCCAATTCGCACACAACCTAATAGGCATTTTGATGACGCATTGAGCTATTGACTTACCTATACGTCATCGAGATGGTTATGGGACGCTGATTTGCCGCATATTGGCTCCAGACGTGAAACAGACGGTCGCCTGAAGGCGCGCGGAGAGGAACAATGTCGATCATTCTGACACTACTGGCTTCGAGCACTGCATTGCCCGCCGACACCGTTGTCGGTCGCTGGCAAACCGAGAGCCGTCATGGCGTCGTGGAAATCACCCGCTGCGGGCAATCGATCTGCGGTGCCTTGATCAGTTCCGACGGGATCAAAGCCAACCCCGAACTACGTGACGAAAAGAACAAGACCGCTGCGTTGCGCGGTCGTCCGCTTCGTGGATTGCAGATTCTGCAGGGTTTTACGTGGAAGTCGGGCAGTTGGTCGGGTGGTTCCATCTACAACGCTGAGGATGGCGGTACATACAGCGCGACGGTCACGTTAGCCGATCGGGATCATTTGCGCCTCAAGGGCTGCATCGTCTGGCCCCTGTGCAAGACGCAGACATGGACGCGCCTCCGATAAGCACGAGGAATTTGACAATCACGAAAGGGGAGATGGGCGTGGCAGGCAAAAATTGGAAAGTTGGGATCGCAACATCGGCCGTGGCGGCTGGATTGCTCGCGCCGCAAGCCGCGAGCGCGCAGGCCTTTTACCTTCAGGAACAATCGTCCAGAGGTGCCGGACGAGCCTTTTCGGGCGAGGTCGCCGACCAGGGCGTACAGTCCCTCTGGTGGAATCCGGCTGCGATCGCAGGCATGGAAGGAGTCGATGCCCACCAGGCCGTAAGCGTAATCCTTCCCAAAGGGTCGGTTGACAATGTCAACACGCTCATTGTCCGTCCCGGGCAGTCGGCTGCGGCTGTAGGCGGGAGCCAACGCTCTCGTGATCCGATCAATAATGGCGTACTACCCTCCGGCGCGATAGCCGTCGGCCTGACATCACGGCTCGCTTTGGGGCTGACCGTCGCCTCCCCTTATAGCTTCACAACCAATTATGATGCCGACAGCTGGGCACGGTATAGCGCCGACAAGACCAAGCTGCGAACATACGACATCCAGCCATCGATCGCCTACCTCGTTACGCCAAATCTCAGCATCGGCGCCGCGCTTAATATCGAATATGCCGACGCATCATTGTCCAACTATCTGCCGAACCTATCGCCTCTTCTCGCCGACGGCCACCAGGAGCTGAAAGGCAATGGTTGGGATCTTGGCTGGTCGGCCGGGCTGCAATATCGCGCCGGCCCCATGCAACTGGGCGCCAGCTACAAGTCGAGCGTGAAGCATAATCTCGACGGTTCGGTGACGACGACCGGTCTTCTTGGTCCGCTCGCCGGGCAAAACAGCGTAGTGAATGCAAACGCCACGTTCGAGACCCCCTGGCAGGCGATCTTCGGAGCGCGCGTGGCGGTGTCGCCCAAGGTCACCCTCAACGGTCAGGTGACCCGCATGGGTTGGTCGAAATTCGACGCTATCCGGCTCGGCGCGCCGCTCAACGTTTCAATCCCGGAAAATTACCGGGACACTTGGAGCTTCGCAGGCGGCATCGATTACACGGTCACACCAGCCTGGACCGTTCGTGCCGGCGTTCAACACGCCCAGACCCCGACGCGCAACGGCAATCGGGACGCTCGAGTGCCTGACAGCAACCGTTGGAATTTCGCTGCCGGCACAAGCTATGCCGTGTCTTCCCGGTTCACGCTCGATGCGGGCGCAGCGTATATTACGTTCAAGGATACGACTATTGATCGCACGACAGCGGCCTATGCCGGCACGGCCGTGCAGACGCCGATCCTGATGGACGGCAAGCTCGAGGACGCGCACGCCGTCGTGCTGTCGCTCGGCGGACGTTTCCACTTCTGATGCTGGAGATCGCCATGCCCCAGCCCGCCATCAGCGCCTTCCCGTCGATACCGGAACCGGCAATTCCGCCACGGCTCCTGACCGACCTCCTCGACAATGCGTTGAACCTTTATCCCGAACGCGTCGCCATCGACTTTCTCGGGCGAACCTGGACTTATGCGCAGGTGGGGCAACTCGTTCGCCGTGCAGCACGTGGATTGCAGGATCAGGGGCTGCGCAAGGGCGATCGGTTCGGCCTGTGCCTGCCGAACTGCCCCTATTTCGCGATATTGTACTTCGCGGCGCTGCGCGTGGGTGCGATCGTGGTCAACTTCAACCCGCTCTACACGGAGCGCGAACTGGAGCATCAGATCCGGGACTCGGGAACGCGCATGATGGCGGTACCGGACGTCCGGATAATCCACGAGAAAGTGCAAGCCGTCGCGCCACGTGCCGGGCTGGACAAGATCGTGTTGTGCGGCATGAGGGATATGCTGCCCTGGCTGCAAGGCCTGGGCTTTGCGCTATTCAAGCGAAAAGACCACGCGCGGATACTCGACGAAGGCCTTCATGTCCGGCTCAAGGCGCTTCTCGCCCATGATGCCGAACCTGACGCGGTAGAACGTCACCCTGATGATGTCGCGGTCCTTCAATATACCGGAGGCACAACCGGCGTGCCCAAGGGCGCAATGCTGACCCACGCCAACCTCACGGCGAACAGCGCCCAGATGGTGGTGCATGTGGGAGGACTTCGCCCGCAGCAGGAGAGAACTCTCGGCGTCCTGCCCATGTTTCACGTCTTCGCACTCACGACGGTGCTCAACTTCTCAGTCGAAATCGGCGCCGAAATCGTCCTGCTGCCACGGTTTGAGATGAAGCAGGTTCTCAACACGATGAAGCGCAAGCCGCCGACACAGTTCTTCGGCGTGCCTACGATCTATGTTGCCCTGAACGCGCTTCCGGACGACGAGATACCCGATCTCTCGGCCGTGCGCGCCTGTATATCCGGCGGCGCACCGCTCCCGCTCGAGGTACGCGAGGAGTTCGAGGCACGCACGCGTGCCAGGGTCGTGGAAGGATATGGGCTCTCCGAAACCGCCCCGATCATCGCCTGCAACCCGTTGTTTGGGACGGTGAAGGACAATAGCTGCGGCCCAAGTTTCCCCGGCACCATCATCGAGATCCGAGATCCGGAGAATCCCTCGCGGGTTCTTCCCCAGGGAGAACGCGGAGAAGTGTGCGCCCGCGGCCCTCAGGTGATGAAGGGCTATTGGCAGCGCCCTGCAGAAACCAGTGCTGTCTTCGTCGATGGCGCGCTACGAACCGGCGATATCGGCTATTTTGATGAGCATGGCTATCTCTTCCTCGTCGACCGCATCAAGGACATCATCTTCTGTGGCGGATATAATGTATATCCCCGGATCATCGAGGATGCGGCCTACCAGCACCCGGCGGTAAAGGAGGCGATCGCAATCGCGGTTCCTGACGCCTACAGAGGTCAATCTCCCAAGTTGTTCATCGCGCTGCACGAGGGATCGAACCTGACCGTCGATGAACTCAAGGTCTTTTTGCAGGATCGCCTCAGCAAGATCGAGATGCCCAAGGCCTTCGCATTCCGGGACAGCCTGCCCAAGACGTTGATCGGCAAACTTTCGAAGAAGGATTTGATCGAGGAGGAGAACAAAAAGCTCGCCTGAGCCTCTATCCCCTGTCAAGCTACGAGGCTTATGCGCTTGAGTGGTAGGGTAGCCGTGATTGGAGGACAGGGAGTGGATGGCATGGGGAACTCGCTCCACCTCGCCGAGGACGATGAAACGCTTAAGGACGCGGATCGCGACAACCCCACGCACAAGGGGAGAACCCGCGCAAAGGATGCGGATTTACAAGTGTACGGCATCCAGGATGTCGCTCAGGAACTCGGACTGACACTTCGCACGCTACGCTTCTACGAAAAGGAGGGGCTTATCGCCCCTCAACGGGTAGGCAGTACCCGGGCATATTCCAGGCGTGAGATCGGACGCATACAGCTGATTTTGCGCGGCAAACGCCTTGGCTTCTCCATCAAGGAAATCAAGGAGTTTCTCGATCTCTACGATGCCGATCCCGAGCATAAGGAGCAAATGGAGCGATTGATTGCCCGCATCCGGGAAAGGTTGGTCGACTTGAAGACGCAGCGCTCTGCGCTCGACCTGACAATCGACGAGCTTACAACCATCGAAGTGGAAGCGATGGCAAAGTTGCAGCGATAATTTGGTCATCCCATTCTCTAACCGAGCGGTAACGCTTGATCGCGGCGCCCCCGATCCAATCAAGCCGTCAAGCGACGAGCGCCGCGCCGATCGCTAAGGCCGCCCCAGAACCGCGCCATGATCATCCAGGCGATGCCCGACGCGGTCATCGCCCCGCCGACCTGCCATGGCTCGAGGCCAAGCACGCGCGCGATGGGGCCCGCGAGCGCCACGAACGACATCATCGCCATCGAGCAGACGAAGGTCTCGAACATCAGTGGCTTCATGCTGAAAGCGCCTGATGCTTCCTCCCCCACTTGTTCGTCGCCTGTCGCTGTCGCAGCTTCGGTCATGCTGCTTCGTCCCGTGATGCGACCGGCGAACGGCCACCATTCCAGAGCAGCGCCGTCGAGACGGCATAGACAACGAGCCAGCCGAGGTTGAACGCGGCGCCGTCAAGCCAGGTGTGCGCCGGCTCGGGCAGGATGCGCGCGATCAGCATGCCGATCGCGACCAGCGAGACGGGATTGGCCAGCGCTGCGAACCAGCGTGGCCAGGCGGTGCGGCCCAGCGCGATGACGATCCCGAGGAGCAGCAGCGCCAGGCCCAGCGTCACGATCGGCATCAACCAGGCGATGAGCAGGACATGGTAGAAGTGCTGGCCGAGATCGAGCAGCGCGCCATGGGCCGCGGCCGGCGTTTCGGGGATCGTCTTGTAGGCCATGCCGACATAGTAGAAGCCCGCATGGCCGAGCGGAGACCAGGCGTTGCCGGCGACCAGCAGGACGAAGGTCAGCCAGCGCCACCAGCCCATCGCCGGACGCAGCCCTTCGAGCAGATGCCAGCAGCCCGCGAGATAGAAGACGATGCCGGCATCGGCCACCAGCGCGCCCGCGGCGAGCCGCGCCTCGGAGGATGGAAGCATCAGCGCGACACCGTCGAACTGGATGCGATCGGCATAGGTCTTCAGGATCAGCGGATAGTCGTCGGGACTTGCCCTAGCCCCGATGATCAGCGCGTCGCCGAGCGTCCAGAGGATCGCGCCGATCACGCCCGCGATACCGCAGAGACGAAGAAGCGGGAGCCGCTGGATATCCGTCATAGGCTTGTCCTTGCTTCGGCGCGGGATCGATCGACGAGACGCATGATCTCCTGGGCGATCAGCTCGGGCTGGCTGAACGGAACCATTGCCAGCGCTACCGTCGCCTGGCGGCCACGGGCAAGCCTCAGCCCAAGGTGACCACCGCGATCGCGCGTGAACTG
>NZ_LUFI01000058.1:0-37504 GCF_005281675.1 Sphingobium sp. MP9-4
GCAAACTCAAAGAGTTCAAACGCATCGCCATGCGCGCCTGCAAAACCGACAGCAGCTTCGAGGCCATCATCTACCTCGCCGCAGCCGTCATCAACTCTCGATGAATCCCCACAGGCCTTAAGACGAAAAAAAAGCCCCGGATCGCTCCGGGGCTTCTTCTTTTTCCTGTGTGGCCGGATCAGGCTGCGGCGAAGCGTGCCATCTTTTCCAGCTTGCCGCCCGCGATGCGCATCATCGCCTTCTGCAGCTTCTCGAAGGCGCGAACCTCGATCTGGCGGACGCGCTCGCGCGACACGCCATAGACCTGGCTCAGTTCCTCAAGGGTCTTGGGCTCCTCGGCCAAGCGACGCTCGGCTAGGATATGCTTCTCGCGGTCGTTGAGGTCGGTCATCGCCTCGACCAGCATCTCGTGACGCTGGGTGCGTTCCTGCTCCTCGGCGACGCGTTCGTCCTGCAGCGGATCGGTGTCCTGCAGCCAATCCTGCCACTGGCCATCGCCATCCTCGCGCATCGGAACGTTGAGCGAGGTATCGCCGCCCATCGCCATGCGACGGTTCATCGACACCACGTCATCTTCCGACACACCCAGATCGGTCGCGATCTTGGTCACGTCCTCGGGGCGCAGATCGCCATCCTCGAACGCCTCGATATTGTTCTTCATCCGGCGCAGGTTGAAGAACAGCTTCTTCTGCGACGCGGTGGTGCCCATCTTGACCAGGCTCCAGCTGCGCAGGATGAATTCCTGGATCGACGCGCGGATCCACCACATGGCGTAGGTCGCCAGGCGGAAGCCACGTTCAGCCTCAAACTTCTTCACGCCCTGCATCAGGCCGATATTGCCTTCGCTGATCAGTTCGCTGACCGGCAGGCCATAGCCGCGATAGCCCATGGCGATCTTCGCCACGAGGCGCAGGTGAGACGTGACGAGCTGGGCCGCCGCCTCGGGATCCTGATGTTCCTCGTAGCGCTTCGCGAGCATATATTCCTGCTCGGGGGTCAGCAGCGGAAACTTGCGAATTTCCGACAGATAGCGGTTGAGGCTGGCTTCACCGCCCAGCGCCGGAACCGCGGGGACATTGCTCCGATTGGCCATGTCACAATTCCTTCCCTTTACATGCGCGCCAGGCGAACCCGAAAGTGGCATCCGCTGGCCGCGCAAACTTGTCAGAACCTATACGTGAAGCTCGCTTAACAGTTCCTGCATATCTGCAGGCAGGGGACTGTCGAAAGCCAAGGGTTCCTCCGTCACAGGATGTATGAACCCCAGCCGTTTCGCGTGCAATGCCTGCCTTTTGAAACCCAGCGTTTCCAGTATTGATTTGAAACCTTTTCTGTCTCTACCGTAAACCGGGTCACCGATCAAGGGGTGACCCAGATGCGCCATATGCACGCGAACCTGATGGGTGCGGCCGGTTTCCAGCCGGCATTCCACCATCGCCGCGCCGCGCAGGCGCTCCATCACGCGGTAATGGGTGACGGCATGTTTGCCGCGCCCTTCCCGATGAACCGCCATCTTCTTTCGATCAGCGTCGGACCGCCCGATCCAGGCATCGACCGTGCCGGACCCCGGCGTTGGAATGCCATAGACGATCGCGGCATAGAGCCGGTCGATACTGTGATCCTTGAACTGTCGGGCGAGGCCCTCATGGGCCTTGTCCGACTTAGCAACGACCAACAGGCCAGAAGTATCCTTGTCGATGCGATGAACGATGCCGGGACGCGCCACGCCGCCAATGCCGGATAACTGACCATCGCAATGGTGCAGCAGCGCATTGACCAGCGTGCCGTCCAGATTGCCGGCCGCCGGGTGAACCACCAGGCCCGCGGGCTTGTCCACCACGATCAGGTCGGCATCCTCATGCACGATATCGAGCGGAATATCCTGCGCCACGGCGTCGAGCGCGACCGGGGCTGGCAGAGTGATGCTGTAATCCTGCCCCACCGCCACCTTCATCGACGGGTTGAGCGATCGACCGCCCGAGACGATCTGTCCCTCGACGATCAACGCCTTGATCCGCTCGCGCGACAGGTCGGGCAGCAGTTCGGCCAATGCGCGATCAAGGCGCAAACCCGCTTGGGCTTCGCCTATCGTCGTTTCAATGATGGAAACCCCCGGAATCATTGCCTAGGGATGTAGGAATGAAGGCCGAAATTTCAAGGGTGCTGCTGGAACAAATCATGGCCCTGGCCGCGGCCGAGCCGGGGGAGGTCTGTGGCCTGCTGCTGGGGCAGGGCGCGCGCATCGACGCGATCCGGCTCGCGGCCAATGTCGCGCCGGACCCGGCTCGTCATTTCGAACTGGCGCCGGCGACCTTGCTGGCCGCGCACCGGGCCGCGCGCCGGGGCGGGCCGGCGGTGCTTGGCCATTATCATTCCCACCCATCGGGCGTGCCGATTCCGTCGGAAACGGACCGGGCCTGCGCAGCGCCGGACGGCGCCTTGTGGCTGATCGTCGGCGCGGGAGCGGTGCGCGCATGGGTGGCCGGTCCGGACGGGGAGGGGGGCGTGGCCTTCGTGGAGGCGTTGCTCGATATAAGGTGATGCAAAGGGGGTGAGCCGGGCTTGCATCATCGGCTGGGGAAGCCTAGCCGGGTAGGTGTCTTTTCCCGTAAATCCGGCGGCCTCCATCTCCATGACCCATCCGATCGACAGCATCGAATTTGCCAGCCTGCTCTGCTCGCGCCTCTGCCATGACCTGCTGAGCCCCGTCGGGGCGCTCAACAATGGCCTGGAACTCATGGCCGACGAAACCGACCCGGACATGCGCCAGCGCTGCCTGGACCTGCTGGCCGACAGTGCCCGCACCTCGGCCAACAAGCTGAAATTCTTTCGCCTGGCCTTTGGTTCGGCGGGCGGCTTTGGCGATGCGGTGCCGCCGCATGAGGCGAAAGTCGCGATCGAGGGCATGTTCGCCTCGGGCCGGGTGAAGCTTGGCTGGATGGTCGAGGAACAGATGCTGGCCAAGCTCGCGGTCAAAGTGCTGCTCAATCTGGCGCTGATCGCCGGCGATGCGCTGGTGCGCGGCGGGCAGCTCGACATCGGTGCGGAGAAGCGCCCCGGCGTGACGGAGATCGTGGTGCGTGGCGAAGGGCCCAAGGTCATTCTCGATCCCGAACTGCGCGCGGCGCTGGCAGGAACCTTGCCGGCCGGTGGCCTGGCGTCGCGCACGGCGGCGGCCTGGATGGTGCGCGCGCTGGTGATGGAGGCTGGCGGCGAGATCGTGCTGTCGCCGCCGGGCGATTCGGTGCTGCTGTTTGGCGCCGCCATCCCCGACCGCGCAGAATAATTCGGGTCGGAAAAACTCAGGGCAGCAGGGCGCGCAGGGCTGCGTCGTCCTGTCCCTCCAGTTCCAGCAACGCGGCATAGGGATCGCCCGTCAGACCCAGCAGCGCGGCAAAGGCGGGCTCGGTCTTCAGGCCGCGAAGGCGCAAGGTCATGATCGCCTGCGTCAGGGTGGGGCCGCCCAGATCGAGCAGGCGGCGCTCGATTGCGAAATGGCGCCAGCCATGTTGCTGCGCGACCGGCAAGGCCTGACCGAAAATCTCGAACGGCCAGTCCCATGCGCGAAAGCGGACGATCATGGCATCAATGTCGGGCCGTGCATGGACGGAAAAATCCGGCCGATCGCCGAAATGCTCGGTCAGCAAGGTGGCAAAGGCATCGAAATCCCGCACTTCGCAGACAATATCGATGTCGCTGCCCGGCAGGTCGAGGCCAAGCGGCGGCGTGCCCGCAACATGCGGATCATAGGGCGCCAATAACGTCAGGACGCCGGTGCGTTGCAGCGCGACGTCATGCGCGACGCGGCTCATGCCTCGCGCATCTCCGCCGCGATCGCCGCGATCAGCTCTGCGGCTGGCAGGGCGCGGGCGAGGGGCGCACCCTGGCCCGCCCATTGCGCGCCATAGCCGCCTTCGCCCTGGATCTTGGCAGCCGCGTTGAGCGCCTTCCCGGCGGCATAGGCGCGCGGATAGGCGGGCACGTCGCCACCATTTTCAGTGCCCCATTGGGTGAAACGATTGGCAAGGCAGCGGGCCGGGCGGCCGGAAATGGCGCGGGTCATGACTGTGTGCTGGGCGGCCGGGCCGGCAAGGGCGGCGCGATAGGCGGCGTCGGCGCTGCTTTCCGGGCAAGCGATGAACGCCGTGCCCAGTTGCGCCGCCACCGCGCCCAGGGCGAGCGCGGCGCGGACGCCCCGTCCGTCCATGATGCCGCCGGCGGCGATCACCGGCAGGCCGGCCTTCGCCACCAGCAGGCGGGTCAGCGCAAAGGTGCCGAGCATCGCATCGGGCGCATCGGGATCGAACATGCCGCGATGGCCGCCGGCTTCAAATCCCTGCGCCACCAGAACGTCGATACCAGCGGTGCGGGCGGCGACCGCCTCGTCCAAATTGGTGACGGATGCGAGCAACAGGCAGCCCGCCTGTTTGAGCGCCGCGATCTGCTGCACACCGGGCAGCCCGAAATGGAAGCTGATCACGCGCGGCCGTGTTTCGACTAGCAGGTCGAGCATCGCCGGGTCTTCGGCAAAGCTGCGATAGATGGTCTCAAGGCCCGCGGGCGGTGCCGCATCCTGCGCGGCAAAGAGTGGCGCCAGCGCGGCCAGCCACGCCTGCTCCTCGGCCGGGCGCACACGGGGCGGCGCGTGGACGAACAGATTGACGTTGAACGGCCGGTCAGTGCGCGCGCGTGTTGCCGCAATCATGGCGCGCGCACCCGCCGCATCGGTTGCCCCCACGGCGATCGATCCCAGCGCCCCGGCATTGCTGACGGCGGCGGCCATCGCCGGCGTCGATACGCCCGCCATTGGCGCCTGGATCAGGGGAAAGGAAAGGTCTAGCGCGTCAATCGGGTTCATGCAGTTCATGTGGGCGGTGGCGATCAATCCTGCAACAGGGGGATCAGACGTCGTCGTTGCCCACCGGGCCGCCTTCGCCTTCCATGCGGTTGATCGCGCGCACGTCGCGTGCGGTGAATTTCAGTCGAACGCCAGCGCCCTGTTCGCCATCCTCCGGCAGGAAGACGGCGCCGCCCTGTTCCAGTACCAGGCGCAGCCGTGCCTTGGCATCGTCACCCGGATCGGCGCGCCCGGCTTCGAAATCGGCCAGCATCGGCGTATCGATCCCCGCAAGGCGAGCGACATGATCACGCGGCCATTCCACCAAGGCGCGAGCGGCGCGGGCAAGCTTTCCGCTGATCTGCAAGGCGAGTCTCCCTTCGTCGATGCGTGGCGCCAGAATAGAACAGCACGCCGGCCGCGCCGCAACGGAAAAGGCCCGGCCGCTTGCGCGACCGGGCCCGTCCTCCAGCAACCTGTGAAAGGATCAGGCGCTGTAATACATGTCGAATTCGACCGGCGAGGGCGCCATTTCCCAGCGATACACTTCGGGCCACTTCAGTTCGATATAGGCATCGATCTGGTCCTTGGTGAACACGTCGCCCTTGAGCAGGAACTCATAGTCGGCTTCGAGGCTGTTGAGCGCTTCGCGGAGCGAGCCGCAGACGGTCGGCACCTGGCTCAGCTCTTCGGGCGGCAGGTCATAGAGGTTCTTGTCCATCGCGGCGCCCGGATGGATCTTGTTCTCGATGCCGTCGAGGCCGGCCATCAGCAGCGCGGCGTAGCAGAGATAGGGGTTGGCCATCGCGTCGGGGAAGCGGAATTCCACGCGCTTCGCCTTGGCACCGGCGCCGTAGGGAATACGGCAGGAGGCCGAACGGTTGCGGGCCGAATAGGCCAGCAGAACCGGGGCTTCGAAGCCCGGCACCAGGCGCTTGTAGCTGTTGGTGGTCGGGTTGGTGAAGGCGTTGAGGGCCTTGGCGTGCTTGATGACGCCGCCGATGAAGTAGAGGCAGGTGTCGGACAGGCCGGCATAGCCTTCGCCCGCGAAGAGCGGCTTGCCGCCTTCCCAGATCGACATGTGGGTGTGCATGCCCGAACCATTGTCCTGCGCGATCGGCTTGGGCATGAAGGTCGCAGTCTTGCCATAGGCCTGGGCGACCATCTGCACGACATACTTGTAGATCTGCATGCGGTCGGCGGTCTGGACCAGCGTACCGAAGGTCAGGCCCAGTTCGTGCTGCGCGGCGGCGACTTCATGGTGATGCTTGTCGCAGGGCAGGCCCATTTCGAGCATGGTCGACACCATTTCGGCGCGGATGTCGGTGCAGGGATCGACCGGCGCGACGGGGAAATAGCCGCCCTTGGCGCGCGGACGGTGACCCAGGTTGCCGCCTTCATATTCCTTGCCGGTGTTGGTCGGCAGTTCGATGTCGTCGATCTTGTAGTAGCTCTGCGAGTAATCATTCTCGAAGCGCACATCGTCGAACATGAAGAATTCGGCTTCCGGGCCGACATAAATGGTGTCACCGAAACCGGCCGACTTGACGAACGCCTCGGCGCGCTTGGCGCACGAACGCGGGTCACGGGCATAGAGTTCGCCGGTGTCGGGCTCGACGATGTCGCAGAAGATGATCAGCATCGGGGTCGCGCTGAACGGATCGACATAGACGGCGTCCAGGTCGGGCTTCAGGATCATGTCCGACTCGTTGATCGCCTTCCAACCTTCGATCGACGAACCGTCGAACATCAGGCCCTGGGTCAGCTCATCTTCGCCGAGGACCGAAGACACCATGGTCAGGTGCTGCCACTTGCCCTTGGGATCGGTGAAACGGACATCGACCCACTCGATTTCCTTTTCCTCGATCATCTTCAGGATGTCTTTTGGCGTGTTGGCCATGTGCACTTGCCCTTCTCTATGGATACCCCCCCGAAGGGGTCGTTGAAGCCTGTGTCCGCCGGACCACTGTCCGCCGGCTAGAACCTGTCGAAAATCAGATGGCGTCGCTGTCGCGTTCGCCGGTGCGGATGCGCACCGCGCCCTCGATGGCGGAAATGAAGATCTTGCCGTCGCCGATGCGGCCGGTCTGGGCGGCGCTGCAGATCGCTTCGACGACCCGGTCGGCCAGCGCATCGTCGACGACGACCTCCAGCTTCACCTTGGGCAGGAAGTCGACGACATATTCGGCGCCGCGATACAGTTCGGTATGGCCCTTCTGGCGGCCGAAGCCCTTCGCCTCGGTGACGGTGATGCCGGACACGCCCACTTCGTGCAGCGCTTCCTTCACCTCGTCCAGCTTGAACGGCTTGATGATCGCCTCGATCTTCTTCATCACTTAATCCCAACCCATGACGCACGAATGGACGCGGGTTGGCCCCGCATCCTTCAACCTTCAAGCGACGATCATCATGCCCCCCGAGGCAAGCGCCGTCTCCCTTAACAATCAATTACCGTGCCAAGTGGCGAATCGCTAGGCCTGCTTTCGGCGATGCAGCAATCTTTGTCCATATTGCCCGGATTCCGGGCAATATCATGTCATTCTGCCTGTTTTTTGGGCAGTGGTTGAGCGATCCATCATGCAAAAGGCCCGCCCCGTCGACGCCGGTCAGGAATGATCCCGATAGCATGAGCGGAGCGGGCCTTTGGGACCGCCATGGGCAGGCAGAAATCAGCGCGCGTAGGGCGGGCAGTCTAGGCCGGTCGGGCTCTTGGTGAAGATCTCGCAGCCGGTTTCGGTGATGCCGATGCTGTGCTCGAACTGCGCCGACAGGGTGCGGTCGCGCGTCACCGCCGTCCAGCCATCATCCAGCATCTTCACGCCGGGCTTGCCGATGTTGATCATCGGCTCGATCGTGAAGAACATGCCGGGCTTCAGCTCCGGACCGGTGCCGGGGCGGCCGACATGGACCACTTCGGGACTGTCATGGAAGACGCGGCCCAGACCATGGCCACAGAAATCGCGGACCACGCCGTAACGATGCTTTTCGGCATGGCGCTGGATGACATGGCCGATGTCGCCCAGGTGATTGCCGGGCTTGGCCTGCTCGATGCCCAGCATCAGGCATTCATAGGTGATCTCGACCAGCCGCTTCGCCTTGATCGGGGCGTCGCCGGCGATGAACATGCGGCTGGTGTCGCCGTGCCAGCCATCGACCAGCGGGGTGACGTCGATATTGAGAATGTCGCCGTCCTTGAGCTTATAGTCGCCCGGAATGCCATGACAGATCACATTGTTGAGCGAAATGCAGCAGCTATGGGTATAGCCGCGATAGCCCAGGGTCGCCGGCACGCCGCCGCCGTCCAGCGTCATGCGGCGGACGATGTCGTCCAGTTCGCCGGTGGTCACGCCCGGCACCACATGGGGCACCAGCGCGTCAAGGATCTCGGCGGCCAGCCGGCCGGCCTTGCGCATGCCGTCGAAACCGGCCGCGTCATAGAGCTTGATCGCGGTCGAGCGGGAAACCGGCGCGTCGGCCGTCATCGTCATATATTCGGTCATGTGGTTGATATAGACCCTGCGATCCGGCATTGCGAGTGTCTTCGCTCAGCCCCTCGGTCGCTATCAGGAAAAGAGAAACGGACATGGTGATGGAAGGCGGATGCGCCTGTGGTGAGGTGCGCTATCGGGTCGATGCCGACCCCATCTTCGTCAACAACTGCCATTGCAGCTTGTGCCAGCGGCAGAGCGGTGCAGCGTCGGCCGTCAACGCCTTTGTCGAGGTCGATCATCTTCATCTCCTGTCTGGGCAGTTGAGCGAACATGTCGTGCCGACCGGCAGCGGCAAGACCCAGGTGATCGTGCGCTGTGCCAACTGCGGCACGGCGGTCTGGAGCTTCTATCCCCGTCTTGGCCGGGCGGGGGCGGCGATCCGGGTCGGCACGCTGGACGATCGCTCGGCGATCCGGCCCGATGCCGCGATCTTCGTGGCCGATCGGTCGGACTGGACTGCCTTGCCCGTCGACGTGCCGGTCTTCGAGGCCAGCTACAAGCCGGCGGACGTTCTGCCGCCCGATCGGCTGGCCCGGCTGATGGCGCTTGCCACCCGTGCGGAGCCGCTGGCATGAGCGACCGTATCTGGACCGCCGCCGTGATCGTGATCGGCGATGAAATCCTGTCGGGCCGCATCCAGGACAAGAATGTCGCGCAGATCGCCACCTGGCTCAATGTCCAGGGCATCCGCCTGCGCGAAGTGCGGGTGGTGCCCGATGTGCAGGACGCGATCGTCGAGGCGGTCAACATATTGCGCGCCCGCAACGACTATCTCTTCACCACCGGCGGCATCGGCCCGACCCATGACGATATCACGGTGGATGCGATCGCGGCGGCGCTGGGCGTCGGTGTGGAGATCCATCCCGAGGCGCGGGCGATATTGGAGCGCTATTATGTCACGCGCGGCGGCCTGACCGACGCGCGGCTGCGCATGGCGCGGGTGCCGGCGGGCGCCGACCTCATCGAAAACCGCATGTCGGGCGCGCCGGGCATCCGCCACGGCAATATCTTCATCATGGCCGGCGTGCCGCATATCACCGCCGGCATGCTCGACAGCCTGACCGGCGCGCTGGAAGGCGGCTTGCCCGTCCTGTCGGCGACGATCGGCTGCTGGGTCGCGGAAAGCGAGATCGCCGACCTGCTCGGCGCTACCGAGCGCGCCCATGACGGTGTCCAGATCGGGAGCTACCCCTTCTTCCGCGAAGGGCGCACCGGCGCCAATTTCGTCATCCGCTCGACCGACCAGGCGGTGCTGGATGCGTGCGTCACGGACCTTGGCGCCGCGCTGACCTCCGGCGGCTGGTCCCCGGTGCCGGGCGGTATCTAGCCAAGAAACATCCGTTGCGGTGACAAGAAGGCCTGGCAGCGGTACAGCGCAGTTCCACTTCTAAAAGAGAATTCTGCATGCTTACCGCGCGAACCTATAGTGTCACGATAGCGCGCAACTGGCGCGAGCTTTACGAAGCGATCTGGCAGCCGGAGATATTCCCGAAATGGGCATCGGGCCTGACCGAGGCCGATCTGCGCAGGGGCGGCACCGGATGGATTGCCGACGGTCCCGATGGGCCGATCGTGGTTCGCTTCACGCCGCACAATGAATTTGGCGTGATGGACCATTTCGTCGAGACCGGTGATGGCCGTGAGGTTCATGTCCCGCTGCGCGTCATCGAGAATGGGGATGGGGCAGAGGTGATGCTGACGCTTTTTCGCCAGCCCGGTATGAGCGACGAGGATTTCGCGCGCGACGCCAAGTGGATTACCCGCGATCTACGCGCGCTGCGCGATTATGCAAAGACGCAAGGCTAAGGGCTGATATCGATCCCGCCCAGGCGGCTCAGCTTTCCGGGCGGGTCCAGATCCAGGTGCCACCGATCAGCGCCGCGGCCAGCGGGATCAGATACCAGGGGAAGGGGGAGAAGATCAGCGCCAGGATCGCGCTGAAGGCAAAGGCGCCGAGCGCGGCCTTCTTGCCCTTGCGGCTGATCGCGCCGCGTTCGCGCCAGCGGCGGATATGCGGACCGAAATGCTTGTGATCCAGCAGCTTTGCCTCCAGTTCCGGACTGGAGCGGGCAAAGCAATAGGCGGCCAGGATCATGAAAGGGACGGTCGGCAGCAGCGGCAGGAAGGCGCCCAGCGTGCCCAATCCGATCGAGAGGAAGCCGGCAATGAGATAGAGATGGCGCCGCACCCGTCGATCCCGTCTGGAATGGGCCGATGCGGCCCGGTCTATCCTGTCTATGCTATTGATTTGCAGGAACGCAATTGCCTTTCGTCGGGCGCCCTTTGTCAGGCGGCCGGCAGGCGCAGCCGGACCAGCAACCCGCCCAGATCCTCGCTCTCCTCCAGTGCCACCGACCCGCCATAGATTTCGGCGACGTCGCGGACGATGGCGAGGCCAAGGCCAGTGCCGGGCTTGCCCGAATCGAGCCGCACGCCGCGATCGAAGATGCGCACCCGGTCGGCTTCGGGAATGCCCATGCCATCATCCTCGACCATGATCTCGACCATCGCGCCAACCCGGCTGACCGTCGCGAACACGCTGCCGCCGCCATATTTGGCAGCATTCTCGACCAGATTGCCCAGCATTTCGTCCAGATCCTGCCGCTCGACGCGGACCGCCGCATGCTTGTCGCCGTCCATGTCGACCCGCGCATCCTGATAGAGATGGCGCACCGCGCGCTCGACCGCCTCCAGGCTAGCCCAGACCTCGGCCCGGCTCTGTGCTGCGCCGCGCCGGCCGACGGCGCGGGCGCGGGCGAGGTGATGGTCGACCTGGCGCCGCATCGTCGTCGCCTCGCGCACGACCGTTTCGCCCAGGTTCGGCGCATTGGCGGTCGCGGCGTTCATGATGACGGTCAGCGGCGTCTTGAGCGCATGGGCGAGGTTGCCGGCATGGGTGCGCGCTTCCTCTGCCTGCCGCTCATTATGGGCGAGGAGCGCGTTCAGTTCCTCGACCATCGGCAGCACTTCGGCGGGCATGGGTTCGGTCACCCGGCTCTTGTCGCCATCGCGCATCTTGATGATTTCCAGCCGCACCTTGCGCAGCGGCCGCAGGCCATAGATGGTCTGCAAGGTGGCAAGCACGATCAGGCCCAGCGCCAGCAGCGCGAAGCTCTTGAACAGGGTGGATCGCAGCGTCTTGATCTGGCCATCGAGGCCCTGGCGCGCCTGCGCCACCATGAACATCCAGCGCGCGTCGGAACCGGGCAGGATGACGCTGCGCTCCATGACGCGCAGATCCTCGCCGGGAAACTGCTTGCTGTCATAGACATGGAAATTGCGGTCGGCATGGTCGCCCGGCACCTTGAGCGCCCGGTCCCACAGCGATCGCGACCGCCAATCCTCATGCCCCTTGGCACTGATCTGGTAATAGAGGCCGCTATTGGGTTCCAGGAAGCGCTGGTCGGCCAGTTCGCGATTGAACAGCACTTCGCCGTCCGGGCCGATCTCGGCCGCCGCAATCATCGCGGTCAGCACATAATTCATGCCGTCGTCGAAATTGCGCGTCACCGCGTCCGACAGCACCCGGTCGAGCGCGACGCCGCCGCCCAGCAGCAGCACGCTGATCCACAGCGCGGCAATGCCGATCATGCGGCGGCTGATCGACCCGGTGGACCGGACGGGGGAGGGCGACGGGCTGGCCATGCGAAATGATCCTACACCCGTTCACTGCATACGCAGTCGAGAAACATGGCCGATGGGACGGACCTGTTCGCCTGTCGACTTCGCCCGCAGCGAACGGAGGCGGATGGGGCGCGGATCAGCGCCCCGGCTCGTCCAGGCTGTAGCCAAGGCCGCGGATGGTGGTGATGACATCGGCGCCGAGTTTCTTGCGGATGCGCGTCACGAACACTTCGATCGTGTTGGAATCACGGTCGAAGTCCTGGTCGTAGATATGCTCGATCAGCTCGGTGCGGCTGACCACCTTGCCCTTGTGGTGGAGCAGATAGGACAGCAGCTTATATTCCTGCGCCGTCAGCTTCACCGGATCGCCCTTGAGCGTCACCTTGCCCGAACGGGTGTCGAGGCGGACGTCGCCGGCGATCAGTTCGCTCGACGCGTTGCCGCTGGCACGGCGGATGAGCGCGCGCAGGCGGGCGATCAGTTCCTCGCTCTGGAAGGGCTTGGCCAGATAATCGTCGGCGCCGGCATCGAGGCCCGCGACCTTGTCGGACCAGCTATCGCGCGCGGTCAGCACCAGCACCGGGAAGCTGCGGCCTTCCTTGCGCCAGCGATCAAGCACGGTCAGGCCGTCGATCGTCGGCAGGCCCAGGTCCAGGACCACGGCGTCATAATTTTCGGTCGAGCCCAGGAAATGGCCATCCTCGCCATCGGTGGCGAGGTCGACGGCATAGCCGGCACCTTCCAGCGTGTTCCTGAGCTGCTGGCCCAGACTCGGTTCATCCTCGACGATCAGCAGGCGCATAGGGTTCCGTTTCTTGTTATCGACGCAAAGAGGTTGGGCGGCGCGCGGTCAGCGCGCCCAGCCGATGATATCGCCTGTCCGGCCGTCGGCATCAACCCACATCACCTTGCCGTCCTTCACATATTTCAGGCGATAGCGATTGGTGGAGGGGTTGAACTCGCTGCCGACATAGGTGGCACCACCCACCTGGGCGTCGACCCGGCGCTTGATCATCGAAAAGGGCATGACCTGGCCGTCCAGCATCGCGCGACGCGCGGCATCCTGTTCGTCACGGCGGCCACCGGCTTCGGCGACCGGTGTCATAAGGGACAGGGCCATAATTGCGGCCAGTCCGGCAGTCAGGCTTTTGGCGATCATTGTCATGGGCATGGCATAGGCGAAGCGCATTGAACAGGTGGTGAATGACCGGTCATTCCGCGCTGGAAAGGAGCGGCCGGGCGAATTAGGCTTGCCAGCCATGCAGAATGAAGATGACAGGCCCGTAGCCGATGCGCCCTTGTGGCGCTCCGTTCCGCGCTGGTGGCGCAGCCATGTGATCCGCGGGATCGATCATCAGGCGGTGCTCGAAAGGGTCCGGGCCGATGATGGCTGGAGCCCGTCCTACGCCTTCATGATCCTGATGTCGGCGGGCATTGCGGTGCTCGGCCTGCTGCTCTCCTCGCCGGCCGTGGTGATCGGTGCGATGCTGATCTCGCCGCTGATGGGGCCGATCGTCGGGCTGGGCTTTGGCCTCGCCATGACCGATGCGCGCGAAATCCGCCGGACGATCGTCGCGCTGGCGGGCGGGGCGCTGGTGGCGATCGCGTTCACCGCCTTCATCGTCCTGCTGTCGCCGTTACAGACGGTGACCAGTGAAATCGCCGCGCGCACCCGACCCAATCTGTTTGACCTGATGGTCGCGCTCTTTTCCGCGCTAGCGGGCGCCTATGCGATGATTCGCGGCAAGGCGGGGACGATCGTCGGCGTCGCAATCGCCACCGCGCTGATGCCGCCGCTGGCAACGGTGGGCTTTGGACTGGCGACGCTTAACGCAACAGTCGCGGGCGGTGCCTTCCTGCTCTTCTTCACCAATTTCGTGACGATCGCCCTGGCTGCGGCGATCATGGCGCGCCTCTATGGTTTTGGCCGGCGGCTGTCGCCCAGCCAGAGCTGGCTGCAGATGGTTTTCATCGGTGCCATCTTCCTGGCGCTGGCAGTGCCGCTCGGCCTGTCGCTCGGCCAGATCGCTTGGGAAGCGCGGGCCGCCCGCGATGCCCGCGACGTCATCCGGCGCGAATTTCCCGATGGCGCCCGGATCGCGCAGCTCGACCTGGATTTCGCCGCTAGGCCGCTTGCCGTGACCGCCAGCGTCCTCACCAGCCATTATGAGCGCGACGCGTCCGCGCGGGCCGGCCATATTCTGGGCGACATGCTGGGCAAGCCGGTGTCGTTGGATATCGAACAGATCCGGGTGGGGGAGGGGACGGATGCCGACAATGCCCAGTTGCTCGCCGCCCAGACCGCCCGGCGTGAGGTACAGGGCCAGGTCGATCGCCTGACCGACCGGCTGGCATTGGTCGCCGGTGTCAATCCCGATGCGGTGACGGTCGATACAGCGCGCAAACGGGCGGTGGTGCGGGCGCAGCCTTTGCCGGATGCGGGCCTTGGCGCCTATTGGGCGCTGGAGCGGCGGGCGGCGGCGGCAACGCCCGGCTGGGCGATAGAGATTACGCCGCCGACCCTGCCGCTGCCGTCGCTCGCGCTGGATGATGAAGGGGCCGTGACGGACAAGGATCGGCTGGCGCTTGTGCTGTGGGCGGCGCAGCGCACCGGCCTGCCGATCGACATGTCGATCAAGGGGGAGGGGCATGAGGGGCTGCTCAAGCCCTTTGCCGATCGTGGCATCGACGCGCGGCTGGTCAAAGGCGCCAGCGCGGACCTTGCGGTGCCGCACTGGCGCGTCGAGGAATGACGGCTTAGCGTTCCAGCGCGTACTGGACCGTCAGGCTGATCGGTGCGCTGACCTGGCCGGGTTCCACCGGGGTCGGCGCGGCGTCGGCCTTGAAGCGGGCGGCCATCAGCGGCATCGGCGCATTGCCGCCGCTGCTGCTTTCCGAGATCGAGACCAGCCGGGCCGAGCGATAGCCTGCCGCCTGGGCATAGAAATCGGCCTGGGCCTTGGCCGTCTTGAGCGCGGTGGCGCGGGCCTGGGCCTGCAGCGGGCTCGGATCCTCGACCGTGAAGCTGGGGCCGTTGATGTTGGTCGCCCCGGCCTGCACCAGCGTATCGAGCAGCGCGCCAACCTTCTTCACGTCGCGTACCTTGACGCTGAGCTGGTTCGACGCCTCATAGCCCAGGAAACGCGTACCGGACGGCTGGCCGTCGCGGTTGCTGTAATCATATTGGGCGTTGAGGTTGATGCCGCTGGTCTGGATATCGGCCTTGGCGATGCCGGCCTTGGCCAGTGCCGCGATCAGCCCATCCATCTTGGCGGCATTGTCCTTCATCGCCTGGGCCGCGGTCGGGGACTTGGTCTGGACGCCGGTGCCGATGGTCGCGACATCGGGCGCGGCCTCGACGCTTTCGGTGACGTTCAACGTCACCACCGGCGCGGTCTCGGCGATGGTGACGCTGGTCTGGGCAACAGCCGCGACAGGCAGTGCGGCGGCGCCGAGCGCCATCAGGGCGAGAGCGGATTTCATGGACATGGTCTCCTCTGTAAGTCCTGCACCCGTTTTTGGCCGGGGTGCGATGAATGGACGCTGTCCTGCGTTGAAAGCCGTCCGACAGCTTTCCGGTTCCACTCTTGCCCCGACGCCCGATAGGCCCTAGCTGCACCGCCATGGCAGCACCCATTCTCTCCTTCGAAAATCTCGGCCTCTCGCAGGGCAGCCACTGGCTGTTCCGGCATATCGACATCCATGTCGGCCAGCGCGACCGGCTGGCACTGATCGGGCGCAACGGCGCGGGCAAGACCACCCTATTGAAGCTGATCGGCGGCCAGATCGAGGCGGATGAGGGCATTCGTTCGGTGCAGCCGGGCGCGCGGGTGGTGACGCTGGAGCAGGATCCGGACGTCAGCGCCTTCAAGACGCTGCATGATTTCGCGCTGGCCGGCGCATTCGCGCCGCCCGCCCATGAGGTCGAGGCGATCGCCGACCAGCTGGGCATCGACCTGTCGCGCGAGGCCGCGACTGCGAGCGGCGGTGAGCGCCGCCGCGCCGCGATCGCCCGCGCCTTGGCGAGCGAACCCGACCTGCTGCTGCTGGACGAGCCGACCAACCATCTGGATATCGCTGCGATCGACTGGCTGGAAAGCTGGCTCGCCCGCTATACCGGTGCCTTCATCGTCATCAGCCATGACCGTGCCTTCCTGACCCGCCTGACCCGCCAGACCTTGTGGCTCGACCGTGGCCAGATGCGCCGTAACGAGATCGGCTTCGGCGGTTTCGAGGACTGGATGGAAGCGGTCTATGCCGAAGAGGCGCGCGCCGCCGAGAAGCTGGACGCCAAGCTCAAGATCGAGGCCCACTGGCTGGAGCGCGGCGTCACTGCCCGGCGCAAGCGCAACCAGGGGCGGCTGGCCAAGCTGTGGGAGATGCGCGCCCAGCGTGCCGCGATGCAGGGGCCGCAGGGCACTGCCAAGATCGCGGTGGCGAGCGATGACAGCAAGACCAAGAGCGTCATCAAGGCCGAGCATGTCACCAAGACATTTGGTGACCGCACGATCATCAACGACTTCTCGCTGCGCGTGCAGCGTGGCGACCGGATCGGCATCGTCGGCGGCAATGGTGCGGGCAAGTCGACCTTGCTGAAGCTGCTGACCGGCGAACTGGCGCCCGATAGCGGCGAGGTGACGCTGGCCAAGACGCTGGACATGATCTTCATCGACCAGCAGCGCAGCCTGATGCAGGGCGACAAGAGCGTACGCGACGTGCTGGCCGAAGGCGGCGACTGGATCGACGTGCGCGGCGTGCGTAAGCATGTCCATGGCTATCTGAAGGACTTCCTGTTCGATCCCTCGCTGGCCGAGGCGAAGGTCGGCACCCTGTCGGGTGGCGAGCGTTCGCGCTTGCTGTTCGCGCGCGAATTTGCCCGCGAATCCAACCTTCTGGTGCTGGACGAACCGACCAACGACCTTGACCTCGAAACGCTTGACCTGCTACAGGAAGTCATCGCGGATTATGACGGCACGGTGCTGATCGTCAGCCATGACCGCGACTTCCTCGATCGGACCGTTACCGTGACGCTCGGCCTCGACGGATCGGGCAAGGTCGACGTGATCGTCGGCGGCTATGCCGACTGGATCGCCAAGCGCGATCCGCGCCGCGCGCCCAAGGCGGAGAAGAAGGAGGCTGCGGCCCCGCCGCCGCCCAAGCCGGCCTCGACCAAGCTGACCTACAAGGACCAGCGCGACCTCGACCTGCTGCCCAAGAAGATCGAGGAACTGGAAGCGGCGATCGCCCGCGACGAGGAGGCGCTGGCCGACCCGGCGCTTTATACCCGCGACCCGAAGAAATTCGCGGCATTGACCGCTGCGATCGAGAAGGCTCGCGCCGAGAAGGATGCCGCCGAGGAGCGCTGGCTCGAACTGGCGGAGAAGGCCGAGGGGCTGGGCTGAGCCCCTTGCGCTGCCCCCTGCATCTGATAGCCAACGGGCTGGATGATCTGACAGGGGGCTCCATCATATGACCACGCCACGCGTCGAGCCGTCGCGACCGCATCATGCCGTCCATTATGTCAACCGGGTCGGCTGGTTGCGTGCGGCCGTGCTGGGCGCCAATGACGGCATCGTGTCGACCGCCAGCCTGATGACCGGCATCGCCGCATCGGGCGCGACGGGCGAGTCCATATTATTGTCGGGCATTGCCGCGCTGGTGGCGGGCGCCATGTCGATGGCGGCGGGCGAATATGTGTCGGTGAGCGCCCAGTCGGATACCGAGCGTGCCGATATCGCCAAGGAAAAGAAGGCTCTGGCAACGCAGCCTCATGCCGAATGGGAGGAGCTGCGCGACATTTATGTCGAGCGCGGGCTGGACTGGGACTTGGCTGGGCAGGTGGCTACCCAGTTGATGGCGACCGATCCGCTGGGCGCCCATGCCCGCGATGAGCTGGGCATTTCCGACCTCAGCACGCCGCGCCCGGTGCAGGCAGGGCTGGCCTCGGCGGCGAGCTTCGCCTGTGGCGCGGCGCCACCGGTAGTCGCCGCGGCCATCGCGCCGTCGCTGGCCGGGATCAGCGTCGTGCCGGTGTCGCTGCTCTGCCTGTTGCTGCTGGGCTATGTCGGGGCGCGGCTGGGCGGGGCGCGGCCGGGGCGGTCGATGCTGCGTACCTTCTTCTGGGGCGCGCTGGCGATGGCTGTGACGGCGGCGGCGGGGCATCTTTTCGGCGCCGCCATATGATGGCAAGGTCCGCCGCCTGATATCCAAGGGAGACGATGCATGACCGCAATTCAGCAAATACCGCTCAAGACCATCAAGGGCGCCGACGCGACCCTGGCCGATTATGCCGGCAAGGTCGTGCTCGCGGTCAATGTCGCCTCCAAATGCGGGTTGACGCCGCAATATGAGGGGCTGGAAAAGCTCTATGCCGATTATCGGGACAAGGGGCTGGTGGTCGCGGGCTTCCCGGCCAATGATTTCGGCGCCCAGGAGCCGGGCAGCAATGACGAGATCGCCACCTTCTGCACCACCAATTTCGGCGTCGATTTCCCGATGTTCGAGAAGATCGTGGTCAGCGGGCCGGACAAGCATCCGCTTTATGCCGCCCTGACGAGCGCGCAGCCCGAGGCGCAGGGCGATGGCGACAGCTTCCGCGAGCGGCTCAAGGGCTATGGCATGACGCCCAATCCGGTGCCGGAAATCCTTTGGAATTTCGAGAAGTTCGTGATCGCCAAGGATGGCAGCGTCGCGGCCCGTTTCGCACCGACGACCGCGCCCGATGATCCGGCGCTGGTTGCCGCGATCGAAGCTGAACTGGCGAAATAAGCATCCGACGGGTGGCGTGTCTGCGCGCGCCACCCGTTTTATTCTGCAGCCGTCCCAGAGCGGCCCATTTTTCCTTTGTTCCGGTGAAGTTACGAACCCATGCGACAGACTATTGTGAAGGCGGCCCTGTGCGGCGCGATGCTGCTGGCGACCACGGCGCAGGCGGCGCTGAGCCCGGCCGAACAGAAGATCGGCGCCAGCGTCGATGCCGGCCATGAGCCCGCGATCGCCCTCCTCGAAAAGATCGTGAACCAGAATAGCGGGTCGATGAATGTCGCCGGCGTCAAGGCGGTGGCCGACATGCTGCGGCCTGAGTTCGAGGCGCTGGGCTTCACCGTTAGCTGGAAGCCGATGGATCAGGTCAAGCGTGCCGGCCATTTCATCGCCGTGCATAAGGGCAAGGCGGGCACGACGAAGATGCTGCTGATCGGCCATCTCGACACGGTGTTCGAGCCGGACTCGCCGTTCCAGACCTTCAAGCGCGAGGGCGACTGGGCGGCCGGGCCGGGTGTTGGCGACGACAAGGGTGGGGTGGTGACGATGTTGCTCGCCCTGAAGGCGATGCAGGCGGCGGGCACGCTCAAGAACGCCAATATCGAGGTGGTACTGACCGGTGACGAGGAGGATTCGGGCGATCCGGTTTCGATCGCGCGCGCTGACCTGATCGCGGCCGGCAAGCGCGCCGACGTCGCGCTCGATTTCGAGGGGCTGAGCCGCGAGGACGGCAAGGATATGGGCTCGATCGCGCGCCGCTCCTCCAACAGCTGGACGCTGACCACCAGCGGCAAATCGGCGCACAGTTCGGGCATCTTCTCGGCCGCCGCCGGTGATGGCGCCGTCTATGAAATGGCGCGGATCATCACCGCTTTCCGCAAGGAATTGCCGGAGCCAAACCTGACCTTCAATGTCGGCCTGATCGGTGGCGGCCAGAGCGCGGACGTCGACAAGGACGGCGTGCGCATCGCCGTGACCGGCAAGACCAACATCATCCCGCCGATCGCCGTCGCCAAGGGCGATTTCCGCACGCTCAGCCAGGACCAGACCGAGCGGGTGCGGGCGAAGATGCAGGCAATTGTCGACAACGGCCATCTGCCCGGCACCGGTGCCAGCATCGCCTTTGATCTGGGCTATCCCTCCATGGCACCAACGGCGGGCAACCGCGCGCTGCTCGGCAGATTGAATGGCATCAACAAGGATTTGGGCCTGCCCGAAATGCCCGAGCTTGATCCGCTCAAGCGCGGCGCGGGCGATATCAGCTTCGTCGCGCAGGATGTCGACGGGCTGGTGGGGCTGGGCCTCGCCTCGACCGGCGACCATAGCCCGGCGGAAAAGGCGGACCTGTCCACCATGCCGCGCCAGGCCAAGCGGGCGGCCATATTGATGACCCGCCTGTCGGCCGAGAAGGGCCGGAAATGATCGTGCCTCGGGCGCCGGCTTCCGCTGGCGCCCGATAGCGGCTACGGAAAGCCATGCTGCCGCCGACCCCGACGATCGCCACCCATATCGGACCCGTGCTGGAGGCGTTGAGCCTGATCGGCACCTTCGTCTTCGGGGCTTCCGGCGCATTGGCTGCCGCGCGCCTGCGCCAGACATTGGTGACCTTTGCCTTCTTCGCCCTGCTGACCGGGGTGGGCGGCGGCACGGTGCGCGACCTGCTGATCGATGCGCCGGTCTTCTGGATCCATGATCCGGCGCCGTCGATTGTCTGCATGGCTGCCGCCATTACCGTCTGGATCACGCCGCGCCGCTGGTGGAGCGACCATGCGCTCGACTGGCTCGATGCGATCGGGCTGGCTGCCTTCGCGGTCTTTGGCGCGGCCAAGGCAATGAGCTTTGGCGTGCCGCCCTTTGTCGCGGGGATGATGGGCGTGGTCACAGGCTGTGTTGGCGGGATCATGCGCGACACGCTGGCGGGCGAGCCGTCGATCCTGCTGCGCCCCGAACTTTATGTCACAGCCGCAGCGTTCGCCTCCGGCCTGTTCGTGCTGTTGCGGCTGGCCGGGCTGGATGTGCCGGTCGCCGGCGTGATCGCGGCGCTGCTGGGATTTGGCCTGCGGGCGCTGGCAATCCGGCGCGGGCTGGGGTTGCCCGCCTATAAGGAGGCGGGCGAGTGATCGGCCTGCTTCGGGACCGTCACTTCCCGTTTCGATATTCCAGCGCCGGCCCCTTGTCGCCCAGCAGCGAGCGATAGACGAAATCCTTGCCGCGCCGGCGATCCAGTTCGGCCTTGGCCTCCGCCAGCGTGTCCGGGCTCTGGAACAGTTGCGCGGCGGTCAGCGCCATCGCCTTGGCGGCGACGACCGCGCCCTTGGTGCCGACGCTGGTGCCGCTGGCCGCGACTGCCTGCCAACTGTGCGGCGGGGTGCCGGGTGCCCAGGTGGCCGCGACCATGCCGACCGTCGGCGTCGTGTAGCTGACGTCGCCGACATCGGTGGAGGCGGGGGTCAGGCCGCCGCTGCTATAGGCTTCGACGCTGCCGTCGCCCATGCGCGTGCCCTTGGGGAAGCTCGACTGGATCTGGGTGATGAAGGCCTGCTCCTGCGCATTGTAGCTGGGCAGGGTCACCTGTTTCAGATTGTCATACATGACATGGCCCAGCGTGTCGTTGGGCAGCAGGTCGAAGGTGCCGCCGACCTGGTTGAAC
The DNA here is from genome assembly GCF_005281675.1 of Sphingobium sp. MP9-4. Taxonomy (NCBI): domain Bacteria; kingdom Pseudomonadati; phylum Pseudomonadota; class Alphaproteobacteria; order Sphingomonadales; family Sphingobiaceae; genus Sphingobium; species Sphingobium sp. MP9-4. Next base: position 21,365 of record NZ_LUFI01000058.1, read on the forward strand.
TCGACCGTGGTGCCGGTGCCCATGGCCGCGCCCTCGGCCGCCTTCTTCACCCGGTCCATGATGTCGGCGACCACCTGCTGGTTGGGGTGGCGGACATAATAATAGACCTCGGCCGTGTCTGGCACGACATTGGGCGCCTTGCCGCCATCGGTGATGACATAATGGATGCGGGTTTCCTGCGGCACATGTTCGCGCATCATGTTGACCATCGCGTCCATCGCCTCGACCCCGTCGAGCGCGGAGCGGCCGCGTTCGGGCGCGGCGGCGGCATGGGCAGCGGTGCCGTGGAAGCGGAACTTGCCGCTGATATTGGCGAGTGCCGTGTTCTGCGACGCGCTGTTGCTGTCGGCGGCATGCCAGTGGATCATCGCCGACACATCCTTGGTGAGGCCGGCGCGGACGATGAAGACCTTGCCCGATCCGCCTTCCTCCGCCGGGGTGCCATAGAGGCGCAGTTCGCCTTTGATCTTGTGCGCGACCATCCAGTCCTTGGTGGCGATGGCGGCCGCGACCGAGGCGGCGCCGAACAGATTATGGCCGCAGCCATGGCCGGCGATGCCCTCGATCGGCTTGCGCACCGGCTCGGCGGCCTGCGGCAGGCCGGGCAGCGCGTCATATTCGGCGAGCAGGCCGATGACCGGGCCGTCGCCGGTCCTGAAGCGGGCGACGAAGGCGGTCGGCATGCCGGCGATCCCGGCCTCGACCGTGAAGCCGGCGGCCTTTAGCTGCTGCTGCAACAGGGCCGAACTCTTGGTCTCCTGAAAGCCGATTTCGGCATAGTTCCAGATCTGCAGCGCGTTCTTGGCCAGCGCGTCGGCGCCGCGATCGACATCCGCCATGATCGCCATCTTGTCGCCATCGGCCAGCGGCCCGGCCAGGGCGGGCGCCGATGCGCCGAGCGCGAGGAAGGCGAGGAAGGAGCGGGCGAAGCGTGACATGGATGTATCCCCTGGCTGCATGAAGCGGGGCGGTCCGCACCATCCCCACTGGTGAAACGGCTTATCGATCAGGGCGATGGATACCACCATCACAAAAGTGAAATTTTTGATGGGGGAAATTTTCGGGCCTGCGTCTCCGACAATGAGAGGGTTTCCGGCCACGCAGCCGGACGAGGGGACAACCTCAAAAGATCAGAGCCCATCCGAAGGGATCGGATGGCGGGAGCCAGGGGAAGACATATGGGTGTGTATCGGAACAAGGGAGCCTGCGCGGCGAGCCTGATCGCCATGGGATGGGCCATGACCGCAGGCAGCGCATTGGCGCAGGACGCCGCCCCGGCGGCGGATGCGGCGGACGGCATCGTCGTCGTCGGCTCGCAGATCAAGGGCGCCAAGATCAACGAGGCGCTGCCGGTCACGGTGGTATCGACCGACGAAATCAAGAGCGCGGCTGCCGTGTCGGGCGATGAACTGTTCCGTTCGATCCCGCAATTTGGCGACGTCCAGTTCAACAGCCAATATCTGCCCGGCAGCTCCAACGGCGCGCGCGGCGACGTCGGCTCGCTCGACCTGCGCAGCCTGGGCATCGGCAACACGCTGGTGCTGCTGAACGGCCGCCGTGTTGTGGCCCACCCGACCAGCCAGGCGAACGACCAGCTGGTGCCGGTGCTGAGCTACAACACCAATGCCATCCCGGTGAACGGGCTGGAGCGGCTGGAAGTGCTGCGCGACGGCGCGGCCGCCATTTACGGCGCGGACGCGGTGGCGGGCGTGGTCAACACCGTGCTCAAGACCGACTATCAGGGCGCCGAACTGTCGCTGCAATATGGCGGCGCGGAAGGCACCGGCCTGCGCGAGTTCAACGCCAATGGCGTGATCGGCACCAACTTCGCCGAAAATCGCGGCAACATCACCCTTTTCGGCAGCTATGATCATGGCACCGGCCTGGATTCGACCGAGCAATATTATACCGAATCCTCCGACCGCCGTGGCCTGTTCGAAGGCACCGCGTTCGAAGGTTCGACCTCGCTTGACGGCCGGTCGACCACCACGCCCTTCGCCAACCTGCGCACCTATGGCAATGTGCCCGTCACCATCAATGGCACGTCCCTGACCAACGCATCGGGCCAGTTCCACCTGCAGCCGACCAGCAGTACGGGCTGCGTCGCCGCGATCGGCAATGATCGCTGCATCCAGAATGGTGCGATGGCGACGGCGGGCGCGGACCGCGACCTGCGTTATGACTCGCTGGCGCAGGGCACGTCGATCATGCCGCGCCTCAACCGCCTAAACCTGTTCATGACCGGCCATTATGACATCAGCGACGATGTCACCTTCTTCGCCGAAGCCGGCTTCTATCGCAGCAAGACCAAGGCGCAGCAGAGCCCGGTCGCTACGCTCAGCTCGATCCCCATCTATGTGCCGGCGAGCAATTACTGGAACCCGCTGGGCCAGGCCGTGTTCGCCAACGGTACCGTCAATCCCAACCGCCTGGCCGGCACCAATGCCCCGGCCGAGGGTCTGCCGCTCACCATCAACAATTATCTGTTCGAGGACTTCGGTCCTATGAACGTCACCGTGACCAACCAGCAATATCGCCTGCTGGCCGGCCTGCGCGGCGAGTTCAACGGCTTCAACTGGGAAAGCGCGATCAGCTATTCCGAAGCCTGGGCCCGCGACGTCAGCGACAATATCAGCCGCACCAAGCTGCAGGAATATCTGTCGCTGTCGACCCCGGACGCCTACAACATCTTCGGCACGTCGGTGAACAGCCAGTCGACCATCGACGCGATGCGCGAGGAACTGGTCCGCTATACCAAGTCGACCCTGGCGACCTATGACTTCCGCATTTCCAAGAGCGACCTGTTCACCCTGCCGGGTGGCAATGTCGGCTTTGCGGCCGGCATCGAGGCACGGCGCGAGACCCAGCTTGACGATCGCGATCCGCGCATCGACGGCACCATCACCTACACCGATCCGCTGACCGGCGCGGTCTCGGGCGACTTCGTCAACTCCGCGCTCAACAACGACACCAGCGGCCATCGCGAAGTGTTCGGCGCCTATGCGGAATTTGCCGTGCCGCTGGTTTCGCCGGAAATGGACATTCCGCTGGTGCGCAGCCTGGATCTCCAGCTGGCCGGCCGTTACGAACATTATAGCGATTTCGGCGATGTCGCCGTGCCCAAGATCGCCGGTGCCTGGGAAGTGGTGCGCGGCATCCGCTTCCGTGGTTCCTGGGCCAAGTCGTTCCGCGCCCCGAACCTGGAGCAGACCAACGCGACGGTCGTGACGCGCGCGAACAGCCGCACCGACTATATCATGTGCGAGGCGGACGTCCGCGCCGGCCGCATCACCGACTTCTCGCAATGTTCGCGGGCGCAGACCACCTCGGCCCGGCGCTCGGGTAACCCGGATCTCGATCCTGAACGGGCAAAGACCCTGTCCTTCGGCGTCGTGCTGGAGCCGCCGCTGCCCGACGGCATGGGCCATCTGACCTTCACCACCGACTGGTGGCGGGTGCGCCAGACCGGCCTGGTCGGCATCTTCGGCGAAGGCAATGCGCTGATCCTCGACTATCTGCTGCGCAAGCAGGGTTCGAGCAATCCGAACGTGATCCGCGCCGCGGCGACCGCTTCGGATGTCGAAGCCTTTGCCGGCACCGGCCTGACCCCGGCGGGCGAGGTTCTCTACGTCCTCGACCAATATACCAATTTGCAGCCGCAGACGGTGAAGGGCCTGGACTTCAACCTGACCTATCGCACGCCTGAAACCAGCGTCGGCAGCTTCAACTTCGCGGTCAATGCGTCGCACTTCCTGAAATATTATCAGGAACCCTCGCCGGGCATCGCCGAACTGCTGGCGGCGCAGGACGCGGGCGACATCGACGCCGCCGTCAACATCTCGGGCGGCCGCAGCCTGCTGCAGCTCGATCGCAAGCCCAAGTGGCGCGGTTCGGCCTCGCTCACCTGGTCGCTGAACAATGTGACGGTCGGCGCCTTCGCCCAATATACCGGCAAGGTCTATGACACCGGCCTGATCGACGCCGACGGCGATTACTGGACGGTCAAGGCGACCACCACGGCGAACCTCTATGGCCAGTATCGCTTCACCGAGGGATCGCTGAGCGGCACCAGCATGCGCATCGGCGTGCGCAACCTGTTCGACAAGGCACCGCCGCTGTCGTCCAGTGGCTATCAGGGCCAGCTTTATTCGCCGCTGCGTCGCTATTGGTACTTGAACGTCAGCCACAAATTCTGATGCCTCCTGGGGCACCGGCCATCCGGCCGGTGCCCATTTTTTGCTTTCGGGACATGTTATTGATGAAATCGCTGCGCGCGCTGCCGCTTGTCGCCCTGATGATCCTGAGCGTGCCGGCCGGCACCGCGCTGGCCCAGCCCGCGCCGGCGGCAAGTCCGGCCCCGGCCAGCTTGTTCACGCTGGCGGGCGGGCAGAAGATCGTCCTGCCCAAAGCGGGCGCCAATGGCGTCATCGCCCGCTATCTCTACACCCCCTCGATCGCGGGCGGCCTGGGCGCAGCCGAGATCGGCCTGGATCGCGCGCGGCTGGGCGAGACGCAGGTGCTGCTGTTCCGCAAGGTCGGCAACAAGGTGCTGGCCGAGTTCGAGAATTACCGTTTCCGCGCGCTCAACGGGGACGCCGGCGAGGAACAGGCGGTCGCGCGCTCCTTCTCCAATTCGCCGATCTGGTCGGGTGATATTGTCAGCGAAGATGACAAGGGCATCACGGTGGACCTGTCCGGCCTGCTGATGCGCGATGCCTTTGACGTCGCCGCGCGGCTGAAGGCGACCAAGGCCGGCACTTTCAAGATTGCGCCGGCGCTGTCCTATGTCGATCCGACGCAGAGCCTGGCCTTTCCCGACAATGTCGAGTTCGAGGCGTCGCTGACCTTCACCAGCGACGAGCCGGGGCGCAGCATCGAGCGGGTGCTACCCGATGCGCGCGGGCTGACGGTGCGGGTGCATCACAGCTTCATTCGTCTGCCCGACGCCAATTTCCACACCCGCGCTCATGATCCGCGCACCGGCACGTCGGTCCAGGTCATCCGCAACAATTATGCCGCCGCGCTGGACGAGCCGATCGTCACCCGGCTGGTCCGCCGGTTCCGGCTGGAAAAGACCGATCCCAATGCCGCGCGTTCGGCCGTCAGGAAGCCGATCATCTTCTATGTCGACCGTGCCGCGCCGCAGGCGATCCGCGATGCGCTGAAGGAAGGCGCCCAATGGTGGGCGCAGGCGTTCGACGCGGCCGGCTTCGTCAATGCCTTCCGGGTGGAGGAATTACCGGTCGGCGCCAATCCGATGGACGCGCGCTACAATGTCATCGCCTGGGTCCATCGCGAGACGCGCGGCTGGTCGACGGGCACCACCATCGTCGATCCGCGCAGCGGCGAAATCGTGCGCGGCGTGGTGCAGCTGGGATCGCTGCGGGCCTGGCAGGACAAACTGATCTTCGAGGGGCTGGCCGGCGCGGCGAAGGAGGGCACCGGTGCCAGCGACGACCCGATCATGCTGGTGAAGGCGCGGCTGCGCCAGCTCGCCGTGCATGAGGTCGGCCATGCGCTGGGCCTGTCCCATAATTTCGCCGGTTCGACCTTCGAGAACCGGGCGTCGGTGATGGACTATCCCGCGCCGCGCATCGCCGTGCGGGACGGTGCGCTCGACTTTTCCGACGCCTATGCCACCGGCGTCGGCGCCTGGGACAAGTTCGCGATCGACTGGCTCTATCGCCAGTTCCCGGCCGGCACCGACGAGAAGGGCGCGCTCGACGCCATGACCCGCGCGGTCCAGGCCAAGGGCTATCGCTTTGTCGCCGATGGTGACACACGCGGCGATGGCGATGCCCAGCCCTGGGGCAATATGTGGGATGATGGCACGGATGCCGCCGCGCAACTCACCCACATCATGGATGTGCGCCGGATCGCGCTCGACCGCTTCGGCCTTGACAACCTGCCCGCCGGGGCGGCTGCCGCCGACCTGCGCCGGATGATCGTGCCGATCTATCTGTTCCACCGTTACCAGGTGACGGCCGCGTCGAAGCTGATCGGCGGGGTGGATTACAGCTATGCGGTGAAGGGCGATGGCCATGAGCAGGCGCTGCCGGTCGACGCCGCGCAGCAGCGGGCGGCGCTGCGCGCCCTGCTCGCGACACTCGATCCCGCCGCGCTCGATCTGCCCGATCGCCTGTCACCTTTGCTGTCATCGATCCAGTCGGGCATGAGCGACCGCCAGACCGACATCGAACTGCTGCCCGGCCGCACCGCCGCCGCCTTCGACTGGGCGCGCGCGGCCGAAGTGGCGGCCGACGGCAGCTTCATCGCGATGCTGGCGCCCGAGCGGCTCAATCGGCTGGTGGCGCAGGATGCCGCCGATGCCGGCCAGCTGTCGCTCGACGAATATCTGGGCGCGATCGACGATCGGGTGATGGCCGCCGGGGCAATGGGCCGGCAGGCGGAAATCGCGCGACAGGTTCGTGCCCGCTATGTCCTGCGCCTCATCAGCCTGGCCGATGACAAGCAATTGTCGTCGACCGCGATCGCGATCGTGCGGGCGCATATGGAAAGCTTGGCTGGGCGCCTCGGCAAGCGCGGCGCCGCCGCCGACGCTGCGCATAATCGCTATCTTGCCACCATGCTGACGGCCTCGCCCGAGGAGCGCGCCAAGCTGGCCGAGCCGATCGCGCCGCCGCCGCCGATCCCGCCGGGTGCGCCGATCGGCAGCGATGCAGAATGCTGGTTCTGCATGCCGGCCGTGCCGGCGACCGAAGAATAATCATTGCCTTTGAGGGGGAAGTCCCATGCGTAAATCTGTTGTCACTGCTCTGCTGGCCTCGGCCATCGCCCTGCCGATCGCGCTGCATTCCGCCGCCTCCGTCTCGGCCCCGGCCGATGGTGGCACGGTCGCCATCGTCGGCGCGACCATTTTCGACGGCACCGGCGCGGCGCCCGCGCCCGGCACCGTGCTGATCCAGGATGGCCGCATCACCGCCGTCGGCGCCGATGTGAAGGTGCCGCGCGGCGCCAGGGTCATCAACGCCAAGGGCAAGGCGCTGCTGCCCGGCTTCTTCGACGTCCATACCCATTGGACCGCCGGCGGCAGCCCCAGCACTTTCCCGCAGATCGCCAATGCCTATGTCGCGGCTGGCGTGACCACGGTGAATGATTTCAATGAAGCGCCCGAGGCGTTCGCGCCGCTGCGCGCCTGGCTGGGCCAGATGAACGCCCCCCATGTCCGCTTCGCCGCGCGGATCAGCACGCCCGGCGGCCATGGCGCCGACTGGGCCGATCAGGCGACCACCATCTGGGTCAACACGCCCGGCGCCGGCAAGGCCGCGATCGAGAGCCTGGTGCCCTATCAGCCCGATCTGGTGAAGATCTTCTCCGACGGCTGGCGCTATGGCGTGTCGCCCGACAATACCAGCATGGACGAATGGACGCTGAAGGCGACGGTCGAAGCGGCGCATGTCCAGAACTGGCCGGTGCTGACCCACACCGTCACCGTCGATCGCGGCCTGGTCGCGGCGCGGGCGGGCGTGGACTCGCTGGCCCATGGCCTGCAGGACCGGCCGATCACCGCCGAGGAAGTCGCCGCGATCAAGCAGAGCGGCATGGCGATGGCCCCGACGCTGGCGGTCTATGATCCCTATAAGCGCGGCGACGTGAAGGCGGACGATCCGCGCCTGAAGCAGACATTCCGCAAGTTCGGCTTTGCGCTGGGCAATGTGAAGGCGCTGTTCGATGCCGGCGTGCCGATCGCGCTGGGCACCGATGCGGGCATGCCGGGCACGCCGCATGGTCCGTCCACCCTGCACGAGATGGAATTGCTGGTGCAGGCCGGCCTGACGCCGAGCCAGGCGCTGGTCGCCGGCACCCAGACCAGTGCGAAGATCATGCGCATCGATGCCGATCGCGGCACCATTGCGGTCGGCAAGCGCGCCGACATCGTGCTGATCGACGGCACGCCCTGGACCAACATCAAGGATGTCTACAAGGTCTCGCAGGTGCTGATCGACGGCAAGCTGGCCTATGGCGCCGGCGCCCCGGCGCTTCCCGCCGCCAACAAGACCGACCGTCTGCCCTCGATCAGCGTGCCTGCGCTGATCGACGATTTCGAGCGCGACGATCGCCGCTCGTCGATCGACACGCTGCGCGTCGACACGCCCGATGGCGGCATCGACCGGTCGGTCGAGATCACCCAGACGGTGCCGCGCGACGAGGGCGGCAAGGCGCTGTCGCTGTCGGCGCGCATGGCGGTCAAGGAAGCGGCCTATGCCGGCTTCGCCATTCCGCTGAGCCGCGGGTCGATCACCCCGGCGAAGATCAGCGGCTATAAGGGCCTGCGCTTCGAGCTGAAGGGCGACGGCACCTATACCGTTCGCCTGAACGGCCTGGACGGCGTCTGGGAAGCGCAGGTGCAGGGCGGCGCCGGCTGGGCTGCGGTCGAGGTGCCGTTCAGCCAGTTCAAGCCGGTCGAGCGGCGCGGCAAGGTCGGCCCGGCCTTCACCGGTGACGGCATCACCCAGGTCGAGTTCGGCGGATCGCGCGGTCCGGGCAAGCGCATGTGGTTGCAGATCGACAATGTCCGCTTCTACTAAGGGCTGACGGCCTGTTCGAAAGGGGCGCGATGAAGCATCGCGCCCTTTCCCCTTTCTGCCCGCTTACGACCAGATATCTGGAGAGATTGCATGAAACCCCATTGGCTTTTCCTGTCGGGCGCGCTGTTGTTGCAGGCGGTTCCTGCTGCGGCTCAGACCACCGCCCAATCCGGCACGCCGACCCCGCCCGAGCGCTTCTTCAAGCAGCCGCCGGGGACCGACTATTATCTCGCCAACTACAGCGAATATGAGGCCTATCTCCAGAAGCTGGCGACCGAAAGCGACCGGATGAAGCTGGGTGACATCGGCAAGAGCGCGGAAGGGCGCAGCCAGTGGATGGCGATCGTCTCCTCGCCCGCGAACCTGGCCAAGCTGGACGAGTATCGCGCCATTGCCGAGAAGCTGGCCCGTGCCCATGGCGTGGACGAGGCGCAGGCGCGCACGCTGGCGGCGCAGGGCAAGGCGGTGGTCTGGATCGACGCGGGCATGCACGCGACCGAGACGGTGACGTCGCAGGGACAGATCCAGGTGCTTTACCGGATGCTGACCCAGTCGGACCCGGAAACGATGCGCATGCTGGACGACTGCATCATCCTGTTCGCGCATGACAATCCCGATGGCATGGAACTGGTCGCCAACTGGTATATGCGCTCGGCCGATCCCAAGAAGCGCGAGATGGCGACGCTGCCACGCCTCTACCAGAAATATATCGGCCACGATAATAATCGCGACAGCTTCATGGCGGCGATGCCCGAGACCGAGAATGTCAATCGGGTGCTGTTCCGCCAATGGTATCCCCAGATCGTCTATAACCAGCATCAGACCGGGCCGGAGGGCATGGTGGTGTTCGTGCCGCCGTTCCGCGATCCGTTCAATTTCAACTATGACCCGATCGTCATGGCGCAGCTCAACGAAGTCGGCTTCGCCATGCATTCGCGCCTGATTTCCGAAGGCAAGGCTGGTTCCGGCACGCGCAGCGCGGCGCCCTATTCGACCTGGCACAATGGCATGGAACGGTCGGTCGCCTATTTCCACAACAGCATCGGCCTGCTGACCGAGATCATCGGCGGGCCGACCCCGGCGAAAATCCCGCTGGTGCCGTCGACCCAGTTGCCCCGCGGTGACGAGATGATGCCGATCGGCCCGCGTGACTGGCATTTGCAGGATTCGCTCGACTATCAGTGGACGCTGGACCGCGCCGTCATCGACTATGCCTCGCGCAATCGCGAGCGGCTGTTGTTCAACATCTGGAAGATGGGCGCCAACAGCATCGAGAAGGGCAGCAAGGATAGCTGGACCATCACCCCGTCCAAGGTCGACCGGCTGGCCAATGCCAAGGCGCTGGACGAAGGGCGTGGCCCCAAGAAGGTCGATCCCGGCCTCTACAAGACGATGCTGCAGGCCCCGGCCGAGCGTGATCCGCGCGCCTATATCATCCCTGCCGACCAGCGCGACATGCCCACCGCGATCGCCTTCCTCAATGCGCTCATCAAGAATGGCGTCGAGGTGGAGCGGGCCGACGCGCCGTTCCAGGCGGGCGGGAAAAGCTATGCCGCCGGTTCCTATATCGTGCGCACCGACCAGGCCTATCGCCCGCATGTAATCGACATGTTCGAGCCGCAGGATCATCCGCACGATACGGATTTCCCCGGCGGCCCGCCCAAGGCGCCCTATGACATTACCGGCTATACGCTGGCCTATCAGATGGGGATCGGCTTCGACCGGCTGCTCGACGGGCTGGACCAGCATTTCACCCCGGTGCCCGACCTGCTGGCGCCGCCGCCCGGCCGGATCGTCGGCCAGGGCAAGGCTGGCTGGATCGTCGGCCATGAAAGCAATAACAGCTTCATCCTGACCAACCGACTGTTGAAGGCGGGCGTGCGTCCGGCCTGGCTGAAGCAGGCGATGAGCGCCGATGGCGAGGCGATGCAGACCGGCGCGATCTGGATCCCGGCATCGGCCGGCGCGCAGAAGATCATCGGTGACGCGGTGACGCAGTTGGGCCTGACCGCCCATGCGCTCGATGCCGCGCCGCAGGGTGATCGCATTGCGCTCAAACCCCTGCGCATCGGCCTGGTCGATCGTTATGGCGGCAATATCCCGACCGGCTGGACCCGCTTCCTGCTGGAGAAGTTCGAATTCCCGTTCGCGCCGGTCTATGCCAAGCGTCTGGATGCCGGCAATCTGGCGAAGGATTATGACGTGCTGCTGTTCGCCGACGGCGCACTGCCGCCGAGCGGCGCCTGGGGAACGGCCCGCGCTGGCAAGCAGCCGGACGTCAAGGATACGCCGGCCGAGTTCGTGCCGATGCTGGGCGATCTGACCGACGCCAAGACGGTGCCGGCGGTCGCGGACTTTGCCCGCAATGGCGGCGCGGTGGTGGCGATCGGCAATTCGGCCCGCTTCATCGACCTGTTTGGCACGCCGCTCAAGCCCGCGCTGGCACGGGAAGTGGAGGGGGCGATGAAGCCGCTCGACACCAAGAGCTTCTTCATCCCCGGATCGATCCTGCGCGCGCGCGTCGATAACCGCCAGCCGCTGGCCTATGGCCTGCCCGATCAGGTGGACATGTTCTTCAACCGTTCGCAGACCTTCGTGACGGCGAATGCCATCCCCTATGGCCAGGTGTCCTGGTTCGAGGGCCGCGACCTGCTGCGCAGCGGCTGGGCCGTGGGACAGGAGAAGCTGGCCGGCACGATCGCCGTCGCCGATGTCGATGTCGGCAAGGGCAAGCTGCTGGTGATGGGGCCGGAAGTGGCGCAGCGCGCCCAATCCTATGGCACGTTCAAATTCCTGTTCAACGCGCTGCTCTATGGCGCGGCCGATCGGAAATAAGGGAAAGACACGGGGCGTCGACAGGCGCCCCGTTCTTCCAGATCAGCCCCGGACGGCGCAGTCGCCGGGGATGATCTGGTCGCCGCGGGTCAGGACGATCCGGTCGGCGCTACGCGCTACATGCACCAGCCCCTGCTGCTCCAGCGCTTCGGCCAGGCCATCGGCATTGTCGATGTCGAACACGCCGCTGATGGCGATATGCGCGGCATCCTCCTTCACCTCCAGCCGGCCCGAGCCATAGCGGTTCATTTCCGCCGCGACGTCGGACAGGCAGCGGCCGGTGAAGACGATGCGCCCTTCGCGCCAGGCGCTTTCGCGGGTCACGTCGACCGGATCGACCGAAACGCTCTGATCCTTCTGCGTCAGCCGCATGCCGGCCGGCAACAGGGTGGCGCGGCTGCCATCGCGCGTCCTGGCGGTGGTGACGACGCGCACCAGCCCTTCGGTGGTCGTCACCTGTTCCCGGCCCGAAAGGCGCGACACGTCGAAGGCGGTGCCGACCGCCGTGGCCGTGAGCTTGCCGGCCGATACGCTGAAGGGGCGGCTCTTGTCCTTCTGAACGGCGAAATAGGCGCGGCCCGATTCCAGCGCGACCGCCCGCTTGTCGGCGGAGAAGGCAAAGCGGATCGCACTGTCGGCGTCCAGGATCACGCGCGAACCATCGGGCAGCTGGATATTGCGGCGGCGGCCGGCCGGGCTGAACAGGCGCGTGCCCGCAGCCTGCGCCACCTGTTCGCCGGACAGGGCGGGCGGCACGGGATGCTCGGCGGGGCGGCTGGTAAACCAGAGCGTCGCCGGCACCGCCAGCAGCGCGGTCAGCGAGGCTGCCAGCAAAGCCGCGCGCCACGGGCGGCGGCCGGCCGAGGGGGCGGAGGCTTCGGTCTGGCGCGCCTGCATCTGGGCGAGCATCGCCGCGATCGCATCATCCTGTTCCGCAGCGCCGGCGACGTCCCAGCCGCGCTCGACCGCGTCCATGGCCGCGCGATGCGCCGGGGCCGCGTCGCACCAGGCGGCGATCGCCGCCCGTTCGGCGGATGTCGCCGTGCCGGACTGCAACCGCGCCCAATGGGCGGCGGCGATGTCGAAGGGGTCGTCCCCGTCCTGGGTCATGAAGTGACCGCTATCCTATCGTGCCATGCGCCGGGCGATATGCGCGACGGCCTTGGCGACATGTTTCTCGATCGCGCTCACCGAAATGCCCAGCCTTTCCGCAATATCGCCATAGGCCAGCCCTTCGTAGCGCCGCATCAGGAAGATGTCGCGGGTCCGTTCCGGCAGCTCTTCCAGCGCGCGGACGACCTGGGCGATCTCTTCCCTTGCCTGTAAGACGCGGTCGGCGGTCCGTTCCTCAGCAGGATGATCCTTTTCCGTCAGTTCGTCATGCCCCTTGGCATGACGGACCTGATCGCGCCGCGCCTGATCGCGCAATACGCTGGACGCGGTGCGGAAGATATAGCCTTCCAGATTGTCGATGCCGTCGGGCGACTGGCGCACATGCATGCGCAGCATCACGTCCTGTATCAGGTCGTCGACGATATGGGCGTTGGCCACGCGACGGGCGAAATAGCGGCGCAGCGCCGGGATATAGGCGGAATAGTCGGTCGCCCTGTTTTCCGCCCCGCCCGGTTGCGGCAACGACGATCCTGATAGACGGTTCAACCCCGAAACCCCTTGTCCGCGCTTTCAAACCCCTTGCGGGCCGCCCCGGCGACCCGCATCACCAATGCCGGTCCCAGCTCAGCAGGATCGATCGCGGTCCTGAACTGAACGTTTGACCGACCCCATATCCGTTAGTCACCGCGCGCAAATTCGCGACGCGGTTGAAAATATTGCGCGCGCGCAGCGACAGGCTGGTCCGTTCCCGGCGCCAGCTCAGCCCCGCGCCGAACAGCGAGAAGCTCGACGTCTCGACGAAATCGGGATCGTCGCGGGTGAATGTGGACCAGGAACCCGACTGATATTGCCAGTCACCCTCGACCGTCAGTTGGCCATGGCCGCCAACCGGCCAGCTGCGCGCCAGGCTGGCCTGCAACCGGCGATGCGGCACGAAGGGGATGCTGTCGCCCTTGTCGGCGCCGCCGACCAGCGGCGCGGCGTCGGACACGCGGGTCAGGTCGGCGCGGATCAGGCTGGCCTCCAGTCGGGCGGTGAGACCCGGCAGCGGCCGGGCGACCAGTTCGAACTCGGTGCCCAGGATCATCGTATTGCCGACATTGACCAGATAGGCGTGCGAGCGATTTTCCGACAGCGCCCGATACTGCATGTCGCGCCAGTCGTTCATATAGGCGGTCAGCGTCATCTCGCTGTCGCGCCAGAGATGCAGGTTGAAGCCGAGTTCCGCGCCCCACAGGCTGTCGCCATCATAGGTGCGGCGATCGGGCAGCAATACCGAAGCCGTATTGACCCCGCCCGGCCGGATGCTGCGCGTCAGCTGGGTATGCCAGCTGGCGCCCGGCGCGATCGGCAGGTCGATATGGACGCGGGTGCTGAGCCCGCCCGAGCGGCTGACGGTGCGCGGCCAGGAGTCGATCGATCCGCTGAGCAGGTTGGGCACGACCACGTCATTCTGCGATGCGACGCGATAATCATCATAGCGCAGCCCGAGCGAAACCAGCAGGTCGTCCTCCCGATAGGAGAGCGTCCCGAACAGCGCCGCCTGGTCACGGCTGATTGCCAGCCGGCGCGCACCGAACAGTTCGCCGGTCACATCGGGGTCACCGCTGTAGGAGGAGAGTTCGCTGCGCAGCCGCTCGCTGCGATGATCGATCAGCACGCCCGCCACCCAGCCCAGCCCGTGAACATTGTCATGGCCTAGGCGCAGTTCCTGCAGGATGCGGGTCGACACGATCGGAATATGCAGCAGCGACGGCGCGAGGCCGGCGGCATAATCGGCGAATTGCTGCGTCTGCGCCGGATCGCAGGACGGACTGTCGAGCCCGAAATAGCGTTGGCAGGCTTCGGGATCCTGCCCCTGCAACAAGGTGGCGTTGGTCCGGTCATAACGCCGGTCGAGCGACCAGCGATAGGCGGCGGTGATGCTGGTCAGGCGGACCGGACCGCCGCCATAGCCGATCTTGAGCCGCCCCATCAGGAAGTCATGGGTGGTGGGCGCGGCGAAATAGCGATCGGTGCGATAGGGGCCGAGCGACTGGAACCAGGAGGAGGCATCGGCGATGCGGCGATGCTGCCAGGTGAGCAGCGCCGATATGTCGAGATCGGGCTGCGGCACGATCCGCGCGATCAGGCGCAGCCCCGATATGTCGTCGTCATTGACGTTGCGCGCGCCGGTGCGGACATTGTCGACATAGCCGCCGGCGCGGCTGGCATAGGCGGTCGCGCGCAGGGCCGCGCGCTGGCCCAGCGGAATATTGAGCGTGGAGGAAGCCGACAGGTCGGGCTCGCCGCCCTGCTGCATGCCCAGGCCCAGGCTGGCGCCGCCGCCCCATTGGCCCAGATGCGGTTCTTCCGGCGCGATCTCGATCTCGCCGGCAAGCGCGCCGACGCCATGTTCGGCGCTGCGTGCGGTGCGGGCGATGCGGACCTGCGCGACGTCGACCAGCGACAGGTCGCTGGTCGTGCGCGCGGCGTCGCTGCCGGTGCCGGACGGGCCGGCGATCGGCACATCACCGAAATAGACCAGGGTGGTCGATTCCCCCGCCATGCCGACGCCGCGCACGACCAGCGCCCGCTGCCCGGCATTGCCCGGTTCGCTGCTGATGCCGGGACTGGCTTCGACCAGGGTCGCGATCCCCGCCGCGCTGGGCCGTAGCCGCAGGTCGCCGGCAAAGCTGACCGGGTCGATGCGACGCTGCGCGGTGACGATCAGCGGGCGGGCGGGAGGCAGGGGGGATGGGGGGGCGGCGGCGGCAATGTCGGTCGTGCTGCGGACCGGGGAGGCCGGCTCGATCAGGATGACATGGGCGTCCGTCTCGCGGAAGGTCAGGCCGCTGCCCTTGAGCAGCCGGCGCAGCGCGCTCGAAAAGGGCATGGTGCCCGACAGCCGGTGCGACGTCGCCGAACCGGCAAGGGCGGATCGGAAGACGATCTGCCGCCCGGCCTGCAGGGCAAGCTGCTGGATCGCGGTTTCGAGCTTCTGAGGGGGTATGTCGAATGCCGTGTCGCCGCCGTTGCGGGCGAATGCCGGGGCGGGGATGAGGGGCAGGGCCAGGAATAGGGGCGCGCCGATTGTCGCGATCCGGCGCAGCGCATGCCGCCCCGGCCGCGCGACACCGGCTCTTCTGCACCTTCGTATCACGGACACGCCTTATTCTTCCGACCCGATGTCCAGAACGAGCGACCCCCCACTTTCCATCACGGAATATCCGGTGTCGCGACGGGAGATTGCGCAAATTGTGCAAAGATCATGAACTATCCCCAGGACGCGACGCCGGTTTCCGACGCTGCTGTCCCGTCAATGTGGAAGGAAGCGCATGACGTCGTCGTCTTTGCGGAAGCGAGGGCGATGGGATCGCGGCCGGATTGCTATCCGAAAGGGGGAGGGCGTTGAATTAAGTTATTCTGTTCCTTCTACAAGTCCGGCTCGTGGCGCAGCCTCCAGGGCATGCAGATGGGGCGTTGCGCGGTGATTTTCGGCTTTTGAGCCATTTTTTGCGAGAAAGATGTTGACCGACTCGAATGACACGCCTAGATGCCACTCCACCGACGCGGTGATGACCAACGGTTCTCGCCACGAACGGTCGCCAACATAGCAGGACAGTACGTCCCCCGATAGAGATAGCGGGGAACGATCACTGTC
>NZ_LUFI01000059.1:0-36002 GCF_005281675.1 Sphingobium sp. MP9-4
AACTTCACCGGCATCGACAGTCCCTATGAGGCGCCCACCAGCCCCGAGATACGGGTCAACACCGTCGAGATGACGCCGGAAGAGGCCGCCGAGCATATCATCCGCAAGATCATGCCGCTCAAGTGAGGCCCCAGATGACAAGTTCGAAAGTCGACGCCACGCAGCTTAATGATGCTGATCTCGCGGCGCATCTTGCGCACTGCGCGGGACAGATACTTTGCAACGTCCGTGCCTCTGGCCTCTTCAGCCCAAAGGCGCTCGGCAAGGCCGGCGACCAGACCGCCAACCAGTTTCTCGTGCATGCCTTGCGCGAAGCGCGGCCGGACGATGGCCTCCTGTCAGAAGAGGAAAAGGATAATAGCGAGCGGCTCAATCAGAGCCGGGTCTGGATCATCGATCCGGTCGACGGCACCAGGGAATATGGTGAAGAGCGCTCGGACTGGGCAGTTCATGTCGGACTCTCCATCAATGGCGTGCCGGCAGTAGGCGCGGTCGCCTTACCCGGGCTGGACGGTGGGATTGTTATCCGCACAGACCGGTCCCAGGCCGTGCCGCCGCCTCCTGCGAAACTGCGCATGGTTGTCTCGCGGACCCGCCCAGCACCAGAAGCCGTCGCTGTCGCGGAAAAGATCGATGCCGAACTGGTTCCGATGGGCTCTGCCGGGGCCAAGGCCATGGCGGTAATCCTTGGCCAGGCAGATATCTACCTACACTCAGGCGGGCAATATGAATGGGACAGCTGTGCGCCAGCGGCTGTGGCCCTCGCGCACGGCCTCCATGCTTCGCGTATCGACGGAGCTCCCCTGATCTACAATCAGGAAGACACCTATATGCCGGACCTCCTCATCTGCAGGCGAGAACATGCCGAGAAGGTTCTCGATGCCATCCGCGCGGCCTGATCCGGTCAACCCCGCCCTACAGACTTGCAGGATTTCAACCAATGGCACTCCTTGATCCGATCGAGCGGCAAGAACGCGGCGCAAGCAAGCAAGCAAGCTTGCTGGCCCAGGCGGAGCGCGAGCCCGAAACCCTCGTCCAGGCGTCGTGGCGGGATTATATCTTCGCTGAGATCTGGACACGTCCAGGACTGGACCTTCGCTCCCGCTATCTGATCGCCATGAGCAGTGCGGCAAACGAGAGCGATCGCGACGCCGTGCTCGGCTATGCACGCGGTGCGCTCTCCAACCAGGAACTCACCTTACCCGAACTTCGAGAAGCCGCGCTGCATGTCTCCGTATATTCGGGATGGACCTATGGGGCGCTGCTCGATGATGCCATCACGCAGGCGGCCCAGGCGCTTGGTCTTTCCTCTGAAGCCTGGCCGCCGATCAGGGAAAATCCCTGGGATCCCGATCAGCGTCATGATGAAGGCGGCGCGAGCTTCCGCTACCATATGAAGTTTGGCAGCCCTCCCCCAAGAACCGCCTATTTTGAAGGAGGCATCTTGAATTTCGTCTTCGGCGAGATGTGGAACAGGCCCGGGCTGGATCAACGTTCCCGCCGCTGGCTCACGCTTGTGGGCGTGGCCAACTCCTCGGCGCATACGCCGATCCACTCCCATATCTGGTCGGCCATGGCGAGCGGCAACGCGACCGTGGACGAGCTTTACGAATTTGTCCTTCAATATGCCGTCCATGCAGGCTGGCCGCGAGCATCCTTCGTGCAAGGCGTCGTCATGCAGCAGGCAGATCGGATCGCAAAAGGCCTCTCCTACACTGATTGAGCAAGTCGCTCAGATAAATCAGAACATGGAAACCGAGGGAATGATGGCGCAAAAGGATGTGCGGACCGGCTTCATAGGGTTGGGCAGTCAGGGTGGCGCGATGGCGCGCAGGATGGTCGAGGAAGGTTATCCCCTCACATTGTGGGCGCGCCGCAAGGAGTCACTCACGCCCTATCATGACACCGCAGCGACCTATGTCGACACGGTTGAGGAGATGGGCGAGCTGGCCGATCATATCGGCATTTGCGTCGTCGATGATGCTGGCGTTCGCGATGTCGCCGAGCGCCTGATACCCTCGATGCGTCCAGGCAGCCGGCTTGTGATCCATTCCACCATTCATCCCGACACCTGCGTCGACATCGCTCGAACGGCCGCCGAAAGGGATATTCTGCTCGTTGATGCGCCCGTAAGTGGCGGTGGACAGGGTGCGGCATCGCGAACACTGACCGTCATGATGGGTGGCACCAAGGAGGCCATCGCAGCAGTTCGACCTGTGCTGGAAACCTTTTCTGGCCTCATGGTCCATATCGGCGATGTTGGTGCAGGTCAGTTGGCCAAGCTGGTCAACAACTCTCTGATGGCTGCCCATGTGGCCCTGGGATATGAAGCGCTCGCCATCGGCACTGCGATCGGTCTCGACCGGCCGGCTTTGACGGAACTCATCAAGGTCAGCAGCGGCCGCAGCTTTGGCTTTGACGTGGCCGCGCGCCTGAGCGCGCCTTCGGAATTTGCGCACGGTGCCAAACTGCTTGCCAAGGATGTCCGACTTCTGCGCGAAGTGCTCGGCGACCGGGAAGCATTCTCTCTTCTGGGCGCCACGTCGGAGCCCTTCCTGATGGAAGCGATTGCGCTGTCACACTAAATGGCCACAATCGCGCCAGCGATCATCTCACGATAAAGAATAGACTGTTTTCCTTAAACCTGCCGACAATCCATACGAATGCTCCGATTACAGTATACTCAATATGAAATGACCGGTCGATCCGCCAAAAAATGCGGACGGCCCACAGCGAGGAGAGATGATGTGGAGCAGCGGCCGGCATCCAAGAGGCAGGAATGGAAAGCGAATTGGCGGCTTGTCCTGACAGCCGCAGTCGGCTTCTCCTTCATGTCATTCATGACCCCGGCCGCCGGGATTTTCATGGGTCCGCTGTCCAAGGAGTTTGGCTGGAGCCGAACCCTGTTGTCGATCGGCATATCCATCGCCGGGATTATCGGCATGCTGGGCTCCCCCCTCTTCGGTTATCTCCTCGACCGTCTGGGCGCCCGACGCCTTGCGCTGCCCGGCCTTGTCCTGACAATGCTAGCCACCGCCAGTTTTGCACTGACCAACGGCTCCGTGACCCAATGGACGATCCTTTGGATCCTGTGGGGTTTCGCTGCTCTCGCCATTCATTCGACAACATGGTCCACGGCCGTTGCCGGTGCGTTTCAGGCAGGACGCGGACTGGCATTGGGTCTTACCTTATCCGGCACGGCATTGGCTCAGGTGATCGTGCCACCGCTGACCAACTGGCTGATAATGTCGCAGGGCTGGCGCGCAGCTTATCTTTACCTTGCGTTCGGCTGGGGTGGCGTAGCCCTCATCCTGAGTAGCCTCTTCCTGTTCGACGCCCGACTTAAGGGCGCGCGGGGCAACAAGGAGGGCATCAGCGAGAAAAGCCTGTCTGAACTGCGTGCGGCCATGCCCGGCCTTTCTATCCGTCAAGCGTGGCGCAGTTCGGAACTCTGGCGCGTCACTATCGCGACCTTCCTCATTCTCACAGTTACGATCGCCATTCTGGTGCATCAGTTCCCCATCTTGCTGGAGGCAGGCGCTTCACGGACCAAGGCTGCATGGCTGGCAAGCTTGGCTGGCCTGGCCGGCATCGCGGGCAAGCTGATCACGGGCTCCCTCATCGACAAATATCATGCTCGCTGGGTTGGAGGGATCACATTGGCGTCCACCGCCATCGCCTATCCGCTTCTCCTCGAAGGCGTCGGAAGCTCGACCCTCATTACAATAGGCATCATCATCAGCGGCTATGCAGCCGGTACGAAAATTCAGCTCTGTGGATATCTGACTGCACGCTATGCTGGCATGAAGAATTACGGCGCAGTTTTCGGTTTCATGACGAGCATGATCGCTCTCGCCTCTGCCATTGGTCCGGTTGCGGCCGGCCTCTCCTACGATCGTTTTGGCAGCTACACGCTTCTTCTTGTTGTCGGCGCAATCGTCTCTCTCATCAGCGGGGCCCTTATCTTCAGCCTAGGCGCCTATCCCGAATGGCGCGATGAGCCAGAATACTAGGAACAGTCGGGCGCGCCACACGGCTGAGCGATGCACTCCGCGCCTTGATGCCTGGAGGTTCGCGCGACGGATGCTCGAGATTCCTATATATTCTTTCAGTTGGCGTATCTTCGCGCAGCCCGCTTCCAACCAATCCACTACGCTCGTTGCCATCGCTGGATCGTGACCGCATAAAACGGCATGCGCCTTTGCACCAATCGACGATCCTTGCTCGCGAGCTTTGCCGCTCTTGGAGTCATGGCTGCCCCCCCCCCCCTCGCGAGGTGTAGCAAGGGCCAGACGTGCCCCAGCCATTGCCGTCACGATTGACGATTTCGATCTGTCGGACACGCCTTTGATGAGCGGTGAGGAACGAGACGCAGCAATCCGCGCAGCTCTGAACCGTCACAAAATCAAGGCAGGTGGCTTCGTCGCGGGCAAATATGTAAACGACAGCCTGAGCAAGCGCGTTCTTTCTGCATGGTCCAATGCGGACCATATCATCGGCAATCACGGCTTCTCGCATTCATATTTCAGCGGAAACAACCCGGATGCGCTCGTGGCAGACATCATGAAGTGCGAGCCGCTCCTCTCAGAATATCCCAGCTTTCGAAGATTGTTTCGGTTCCCCTACCTGGCCGAAGGCAAGAGCCGGGAAGGCCGGGACCGGATGCGAATGCTCTTGAAGCAGCGTGAATTTGCGAACGCCCATGTGACAATCGACACATCCGACTGGTACATCGATAAACCGGCTCAAAGCCCGACTGAAAGCCGACCCATCGGTTCCGATCGATCCTTACAAGCGCTTCTACCTCGACCACATCTGGGAACGCGCCAACTTCTATGATGGCGTGGCACAGTCAATTTTCGGGCATTCGATCGATCATACGATCCTTCTCCACCATCGCCTGACAACGGGCCTTTTCCTTGATGACATGCTCTCGATGTTCCGTGCTCGAGGTTGGCAGCTTATCGATGCAAAGACGGCTTTTGCATCTTCGGTGTTTGCCATGGAATCCGACGTGCTGCCTGCTGGTCAAAGCCTCATCTGGTCGCTTGCAAAGGCCGATGGTCGTTTCGATAAGTTGCTTCGCTACCCCGGGGAGGATGGCAACTACGAAGCACCCAAGATGGACGCCGCCAACCTGTGAAGTAAGTCAGTAGCGCGAGGCCAACGGCCGATCACATGATCGACGTTTTTAGCTCTGCGCCGGAGAGCCTTCCCGCCCGCAGCGTACCGGTCGCCAAGGAAAGCCCGACCGAAATGCATGGCGTTCACGCTTGCTCACGACCAAGCGACGAAAAAGCTATTACCAGCCGCTCTTACTTTTTGCCCCCTCTTCCAGCGCGTGCGGATGACCATGGTCACCGACGCAAATCTCCGGCTAAGGCGGCGTCAGGAAGAGCAACGGATTGTAGCGTTCGGCCGGGCTGAACTTCAGGATCTGTCTCCCCGAGGCATACTTGAGTGCTGCGCCTGCATCGATGAAGCCACGGTCAAAAAAGCACCGTGCCGGAAATGCAGCTTATTCCTCCTGTCCAGCAAAGGAAGAACTGAAGCGAGCAGCCGGCCCCGTATGGGGCCGGCTGCCTTGGCATCAGAAGCTGTAGCGCAGCTTGGCACCATACATGCGCGGTTCGCCATAATAGCGCGAGGTGAAGCCCCGGCTGCCCGAGAGGCTACGGGCATCATAATAGCGCTTGTCGAAGGCATTGTTGATGAAAAGCGACAGGTCCACGGCGCTATCCATGATCCTGTCCCAGTTCAGGTTGAAGTTTGCCAGGCTATAATGCGGCGCGACCTGCGTGTCGTAATTGGCATCCGAGGGATCGAAGATGCTGTAGACCCGGTTCGGAAGCGACGCGTCCCGCCCATAATAAACCGATCCGGTGTAGACATAGGTCGCGCCAAGGCTGATCGCACCGATCCTGTCGGGCAAGGGCAGCTGATAGTTGGCAGTCAGCGACAATTTATGATCCGGCGTGAACTGCAGCCGGCTCCCCTGGACCGGCGTGCTTGCCACCAGATTATAGCCGCCCACTGGCTGGGTCGACAGATCCGGCTGGATGAAGCGGAGCAGCTTGGTATTGAGATAGGCATAGCTCGCCTGCAACGTCAGCCCATCGAAAGGCTTGATCATCGCCTCAGCCTCCAGGCCCCAGATGCGCGATTTGCCCGCGTTCACGATCGCAGGACCAGATGGGAGGTTGGGCGCGATGCCGTTGGTGTCGACGAACGAGACCTGCAGCTGCATATCCTGGAAGTTATTGTAGAAGCCCGACAGATTGAAATAGCCCGGCAGAGGACCTCGGAACGTCGTTTTGATGCCGCCTTCGTAGACGTCAACCTTCTCGGGCTCATAGGTCTTGAAGCCAACCGCCGCCAACGGACTCACCGAGCCCTGGCGATAGCCGCGTGAATATTTAGCGTAGAGCATGATATCATCGATCGGCTTGTAGTTCAGGCCGACGATCCATGTGGGTGCCTTCGAATTCTGGCTATAACGCTCCATGCAGGTTCCCGGCGAGCCACCATAGGTCAGTGCCGGGTTGGTGCAGCTGAAGGTCGGCATGTTCCAGCCCGTCGCCGCCGAATAGCCAACGACCATGTTCGTCGAGCTTCCCGTCGTCTTGTCCCACGTATATCGCAGGCCGGCGTCCAAGGTCAGCTTCGAGGTGAGCTTGTAGCTGGCTTGCGTGTAGACAGCGATATTGCGGAACGCGACCTCGCCGACATTATAGACGCGGCTGCCCGTTGCCGTCGCTGCCCCGGTAACCGCCGAGGCATCGGTGCAGGTAAAGTTCGCCCACTCCTCCTCACTGTCGCACAGAACGCCGTTCATCGCCTGGGAACCAGACCGGCCCAGTGGCAGGCTCCGCTCATAATAGAAGCCGGCTTGCCAGTTGAGCGCACCATCACCGGCCGTTCCCTGGAATTGCAACTCTTCGGTGAATGTTTCCTGCTGACCGCTGTGCAGCCCGGGCGGCGATATCGACGTGTCGCTTCCCCAGCCCTGCCCGACATATTGGCCGGGCACGGTCACCGTGCGCGAATAGGGCGCCGTGTTGGTCGGCAGCGTCAACGTGTTACCGAGCGGAACAAAGACACCGAACAAATCGATGGCCTGATCCTGCACCACCTGGCCGTAGCTGTTGATGTTCTTGATGGTGAGATTGTCTGAGGCCTGCCAAGTCAGCGAGTTGATGATCTGCCACGTCTCGAGCTTCTGATAGGCCCATGGCAGCCAGTTCGTGACGGTGAGATCGCCCGCGTCACGATCGCGCTGGATTTGCTGACAACTCAGCACATTGGGCCCGCTGGTTCCGACCGAAGCGGCATTGCCAGCATAGCAGTCGGTCGTCTTTGAGGCGGCGCCGTTCGTCTTCGAACGGGTATAGGACAGCACCGTGTAGTTTTCGAGATCCGGCGTCAGGTCAGCCACGGCGCTGATCCGCGCGGCGATGTAGCCGATATCCGCAAAATGGCCAGGACCGACCCCGGAAATATTGCGGAGATAGCCGTCACGATCCTGGGAATCGACACCGAACCGGAGACGGAAAGTATCGCTGACCGGAACGTTCAGAACGGCCTGAACACGCTTCATATCATAATTGCCATATCCACCTTCGATATAGCCTTCATATTTATACGTCGGCTTGGTCGGCGTCAGGACGACCGCACCGCCCGTTGTATTACGACCGAACAGCGTGCCTTGTGGCCCCTTGAGAACCTGGACGCTTTGCAGGTCGAACAATTGACCGGGGCCGGCGCCATCACCCGAGGCACTGAGGGGAGAAGAGCGCGGCACGACAGCATCTGCGAAATATACGCCGACCGAAGTTGTCGTACGCGCTTCCTGGGTGAAGCCGCGAATGGCGAATGAAGCAAAGTCAGCGCCATAACGGCTGTTTGCCGTCAGTGATGGCGTGTAAGTGGCGAGATCCTTCGCAGAAAAGACATTCTGCCTGTCGAGCGCCTGCTGGTCGAAGACGGTGATGGAAACCGGAACATCCTGAAGCCGCTCCTCGACACGACGGGCCGTCACAATGATGTCGCCCGGCGACGGCGATGCGCTGGAACGCTGCTCGGCTTCCTCCTGCGCATAGGCCGCGTTCATTCCACAGACGCTTGCCGCGCTCGTGACGAGCAGACTCAGCACATGTCTCTTCATGCCCTCTCTCCCAATGTAATCTTATATCATTATCAATGGTGCAGGGAGTTTTCCCTGCGCACACTCTCTGTCGGGTCCGGTTCACGCCCTCAAAAGAGGCCACTTTTATTTGTCTTATGGGCCACCAAGTCAAGACAATATGATTATTGGGTAGCCTATTAAAAGGGCGGGCAATGGCAGCCAAGCCCTCATTTCGTGAGCTCCCAGACCGAAAGACAAAAAAAGGCGCGACCCGCAGGCCGCGCCAAAATGAGGGGAGGCACCCCTCTTGAGAACACTCAATAGTAGATAATACATGATTCGTCTAACATTATCTCGATATTAAGTGCCCTTTTTAGGAATGCGGACGCGATGCACGACATCCGGGCTCGCCTTGCGGACGGTCGAATGGCCCGTTTTTCCCGGAAATTAGGTGTGTGCTCGGGAAGATTGAACGCGTGGGCGATGCCTTATTGCCCTGTCCTGCACGTAGTCCGGCCATCAAATCGGAACTGATCCAATCCGGTACGTAAGTCTCCGAGGAAAGAGCCGCCTCCGCTCCTGGGTTGCGCACGGGCCACACTGCTTTTCGCTACCCTTCTTCAGAATCGCGCATCGATGCCAAACCGGAATGTCCTTGGACGCAAGGGTGTGACCTGATCGCGATTTGCGAATTGGAAGGGATTGCCGAAGGCGAAACTATTTCCCTTCACGACGCCGATGTCCTCCATATCCAGCGACAGTCCAAAACGCTCGACTGATGTGAATCCCGGCATTCGCATCGGAACAATTGCCTTGAGATATGTCCAATAGGCTGCCGTCGCCGAGCCGTGATTTTCCTACATAGCGAAAAGAAGCTTTGCCGGTCACCGTCGCCCCCGAGGGCAACACGCGGCGCCACTCGGCAGCCACGCGGCTACCGTCGCAGGTGATGTTGGGCAGCGTCCGGGACTAGCCGGTGCGAAACTCAGGCTCGGGTCTCGTAAGATACCTGTCGTTAAGAAAGGCGGCAGCGCTCAGCTTGAGGTCCGGCAAAGCCTGCCAACGGGTTTTGCCATGCACCCCGTAGAGAATGCCGCGCCCGATGCGGGTGCTGTAAGGCAATCCTGACGCATCGACGAGATCGGCCTGGATATTTGTTCCAGTCGTCAAAGAAGATGGCCCCCTGAATGTAAGGCGATCCTTGCCGGCCTCGCCCAGACGCTCGCTCAACTCATCCATCGTGAGGTCGTCGGCGAGGAATTTTGTCCGGCTCGTACCGGGCGTGCAGGTGCATCGGGATCATGCCCCGCTTCCCTCGAGCCGCATTATAGCAAGTCGTCGCAAGTCGGCCGACTTCACTTTCGAAGTTCCCGTCATGCCAATCTCGGATTCTTCAAAACACAGGACATGCCGCGGGACCTTGTAGCTCGCCAGCTTCGCGCGAAGCGACGCCCGCACGCTCGCCTCATCGAGCAGATTTCCCTCATGGAGAACGACACAGGCCACCACCACCTCGCCCAGGCTATCATGCGGGACGCCTACAGTCTGGCTAATCCGAATTTCCGGTAACGCGCGAAGCGCCTCGTCAATTTCGAGCGGGGAAACGTTCGCGCCCCCAGTCTTGATGATGTCATTGAGACGTCCGTGCCAATGTAACCGGCCTTCAGCATCCAAATGACCACTGTCACCCGTGCGAAAATATCCATTTTCATCGACCGTCTGCCATAGTGGCGTGCCTAGATAACCCAACATCAAGGTTGGACCCTTGAGAGCTATTTCGCCTGCTTCTCCAAGCGGCAGCGTCTGTCCCGAGACCGGATCGACAATCTTGATGACATTCCCCGGCAGCGGAACGCCATGGCTATCGCCCGCCGCATCGCGCGAGGTCATCGCAGGATAGGCAGCGCTCAAGGTGAATGTCTCGGTGTTGCCATAGCAGTGACGGGGCTCCAGCCAATGCGTGCGCACGGTCGGGTGGCTGGCCAGCCGGCAGCTCTGGTCGACATATTTGAGCGACGAAAGATCGACGTCGTTCCAATTCGACGCCTGCCCCAACTGTTCCCATTGATGCGGCCATGCGAAAGGGAAGCTGACGCGATGCGTCTGCATGAGCTCCAGGGCTTCGACGGGGTCGAACGTACTTTGAAGGATGAGGGTGCCGCCCATCGCCAGGGTGCCACCAACGATCATCGCGAAGTTGCCGGACCAGAAAAAGCCA
The DNA here is from genome assembly GCF_005281675.1 of Sphingobium sp. MP9-4. Taxonomy (NCBI): domain Bacteria; kingdom Pseudomonadati; phylum Pseudomonadota; class Alphaproteobacteria; order Sphingomonadales; family Sphingobiaceae; genus Sphingobium; species Sphingobium sp. MP9-4. The sequence goes on from NZ_LUFI01000059.1 coordinate 10,344, forward strand.
TTGGCCGTCCAGCTGCGAACCCCATCATCGAGCCCCTGCTGCCGCCCCATCCGCCACATCTGTGTGGCTACCCCCTGGTGCGCGGAGAGGATCGCCTTAGGCCTGGCTGTCGATCCGGACGAAAAGAAGAGAACGGCCGGATCGGCAGGCGTCACGGACGCAGCCCGGGCCGCGAGCCGGGTATCGCTGACCGCCCTGCCAAGGTCGAGAAAATCATCCCAGCCCCGAACCGCCCCCTGCGAAGGCTGTCCGAGCATCGCTATGGACTGAAGAAACGGTAGATGATCCGACTGAAAGCATTCGGGCGTCTGGTTTTCGATGGTCGGATCGATCCTCCAGAGCGTCGAAAGGAAATTCTTCTTGAGCACGGCTGGTTCGAACAGGAGATGCGAGCAGCCGGACAGACTGAGCAGATAGGCAAGCTCGTCCTGGGTCGAAAATGTCCCGATCGGTGCTGCAACGCCGCCAGCCAGCAACGTCCCGAAAACCGAACTGAGAAACTCGGCGCGGTTGGTCATGAGAATTGCGACACGCTCGCCCTTCCCCAGCCCAAGCGCGATCAGGGATTTGGCGACTGCGCGCGATCGAGCGTGAAGGTCGGTATAGGTCCAGCGCTCGATACTGCCAGCAATGCGGCTTTGCACCAGCGCTTCGCGCTCACCGTAGCGGGCAACCACCTCTTCGAGAAAGCCGCCAAGCGTCAAAGCCCCCATGCCCGGCTCTGCCGAGAGAGGCTTGCCCCGAGAAACGGAAAGAGCCGGATCGTCCAGGAAAATATGCCGGGTCATTCGTGCTCCCACCTTGCATCCACCCGCATTTCAAACGGCCGATGACCGTCAGCCGACTGCCTCTGCCTTCACGAGAGCGAAGCTGCGCGCCATATGTTCGGCAAATCCGCCCTCTGCCGGGTGGAAGGTCCACAGTTCATCCCTGCTCCCGATGGCATCGATATCTTGGGCCACCTGATCGATCGTCCAGGTCGGCCGATATTTGCCCTTCGTCTCCGTGATGAAGGCACGGGCTACACGTCCGCCCATGGAAACATACATTTCACCCGTCACAGAGCAGCTCTCATGGGCCAGCCAGCCGACAACCGGTGCCACGAGGTCCGGCCCCATGGGCGGATACTGTGATATGTCGAGGCCTTCGGCCATTCGGGTGACCGCACCGGGAAGGATGAGGTTCGATTTGATGCCATGGGTCGCGCCTTCGATCGCGATGATATTGTTGAGCCCTATCATCCCGGACTTGGACACTGCATAGTTGGCAACGCCCGCCATGGAATAGAGGCCGCCGATCGAGCCCGTCAGGACGACCCGCCCATAGCTGCCCCGAACCATATGTTCGAACGCTGGTCGTGCGACATGAAAGGCGCCGAGAAGGTGAACATCGAGAACAGCCCGGAAGTCCTCGTAGCTGAGCGTTTCCAGCGCACCATATCGATTGTTGCCGGCATTGTGGATCAGGATGTCGACCTTGCCGAAATGATCGAGGGCGGCCTCGATGATGGCATTGCCGCCCTCGGGAGTCGCAACGCTCTGCGTGCATGCCGCGGCGTCGTAACCGGCGGCCCGCAACCCGCGCGCGGCCTCTTCAGCGGGTCCGTCATCAGAACCGCTGCCCGCGACAGAACTGCCATTGTCGTTGATCAGCACCCTTGCGCCCAGGCTCGCAAGCAATTGGGCATAGGCAAGGCCAAGGCCGCGAGCGCCGCCTGTCACGACGGCGACCCGACCGTCAAACCTGCGATCCGTCATTGTAATCTCCAGCTCGTGTCTCCCGGCGACCAGAGGGGCGCCCCCCGGATCTCGCGCAGTGAGGCTATGGTCCGACCGTCAATGTCGACGATGCCGAATTCCGCCGCCAATTCGGCATTGATGAAGCTGCCACCCGAGCGCGCGTGCAGACCAGGGTCGCACGCCAGCGCTGCGATCACGCGTCCAGGAAACTCGGGCGAAGACCCTGCTGCACTGTTGAGCTGGGTTGCCATACCAGGGACGGTCGAGAGATTCTCCCGCGCCCGCTCCGTCAGCGTAAAGCCCTGCCACAGCGATAGCGCCGTGACACCCGTGTCTCGCAACTCATGCCCCATGTCGCGCATCATTCGATCGGTTGCGGCCTTGGTCGTGCCAAAGACCACATCATATGTGTAGGTGACACCGACATAGCCGGAGAGCGCAGCGATCAACCCGGACTTCTGGGGTACCATGATGCGGGCAGCGTGCCAGGCTGCAATGAAAGCGGCGCGCAGACCTGTGTCCCAGATCTCCCACGCCTCGAGCGGCTTTTCCCAGAATCCCACCGGCTGTGTCATGGCCACGGGAATAGCGATCGCGTTGTTCACGAGGATGTCCAGGCGCGTCTCATCCCGCGCGATCCGTTCGAACAAGGCAGCAATCTGGCCATCGTCCAATATGTCCATCGGGACCGCTACGCCCCTGCCCCCGCGGGCATTGACCTGCGCAACCGTTTCGTCGAGCGTCCCGGGCAAGGCATGCTGCCCGGCCTCGACAGTTCGGCCGGTCACGTAGACGGTCGCGCCATGGTCTGCGAGGGCGCAGGCGATACCCTTTCCTATCCCGCGACTTGCACCGGTCACCAGGGCGACCCGTCCCTTCAAACTTTCGGATGTCGATCGCATCTGTTGAGGTCTCCTCTCTGCAGCGCTTCAGCGCCCATGGATTCCAAGATCGGCGACCGGTCGCCAGACAGGGCTCCCCCGGCTCTCACGCGCCGAGGCAATGACGCTCCCATCAACATCGGTCAGACCATAATGCTGGGCCAGTTCGGCAGTGATGAACTCGCCGCCCGAGCGGTTCATGACGTCAGGATCGCAGGCAAGCGCCGCGATCACACGGCCTGGATGCTCGACCGAGCTGGCATGCATGGTGGTGATCGACGTCGTCATCTGGTCGCCCATCCGCGCGAGATTATCACGCGCTTTCTCCGTCAGGGTCAGCCCCTGCCACAGCGTGAGCGAGGCCACACCATGGGGTGCAAGCTCGATCGCCATGTCACGAGCCATGCGATCGACTGCCGACTTAGACGTGCCGAAGACCACTCCATAAGTATATGTGACTGCGGCAAAACCCGAGATCGCAACGATCAGCCCAGAGTTGCGGGGAACCATGAGGCGCGCAGCATGCCAGGCGGCCACATAGTTGGAATGTACCCCAACATTCCACATCTCAAGGTTCGAAAGCGGCTTCTCCCAAAAGCCCTTCGGCTCGAGCAGATCGTCGGACAGGGAGAAGGCATTGTTGACCAGAATGTCCAGGCGTCCGGCCTCTTCCTCGATCCTGGCGAATAATGCGGCGACCGCCGTCGGGTCTGCATGATCGCAGGCCACAGCGACACCGGTGCCCCCACTGGCTTTCCCCCGCTCGGAACAGGCCAGAGCAGTCCCGCCGACACTACCGGGCAGATAATAGTCGCCTTCTCTAAGCGTACGTCCCGTCACATAGACGGTGGCGCCTTGCTCCGCGAGCACAAGTGCAATGCCCTTCCCGATGCCGCGACTGGCCCCGGTTACCAATGCAACCTTACCGGCAAGCGGCGCGCTCACGCAGACTTTCCTGCAAACCAGGCCAGGCTGAAATCTCCATGCGCCCGGCCTGTGAAATGGCCTGCCGTGAATGGATAGCCCATGACCCCGGACGTCCAGTCGGCCGCAGCGCCCCAGTCCTGCTCCCAATCATAAAGCATGGTCCGCTCGGCAATCCGCCAGACGCCCTCGCGCTTTGCCAGCAAATCCAGATATCGCCCGCCGATGCAGGTGTCGCGGGCCTCGCCTTCGATGATGACCCGATGATATGACAGGACATGGGTCTCGGCCCGCGCCTGATCTCCCTCGATCTCGACATGGGACTGACCGAGAAGATGCTGCGTGTTCGCAATCGCCTCCGCCCCCGGGACCACCCAAGCCAGATAGGCCTCGAAGTCACCGCTATAGACACCATAGTCGAACCGCGCCTGCGGCCACCAGCATTGGCGGATCAGCGTTGCATCGCGCCGATCTTCACCGCGTGCAAGCCGGGCAAGGCATGCGCGGATCGCATGATGGTCGACGACAGCCTGAAACTCAGCGTCCATCTTTTCTCTCCACTGTATGGCGGAGAGCTATCGCATCGGGCTATCGACCCGACTTGACGAATTCCGACAATTTCAGGCGATCGGCGCCCCTGATGCTATGCCCCCTTCCGGCCTGCCGATCCGATACTCCGGCATCAGTAGACATTAACCCCTGCTCGGAATTCGGCTTTCGACCGTCGGCGACAGATTGTCCTGGTACCGGAAGTCGCGCAGTACGACCTCGCCGCTGCCGGCCGCATAAATGCCCAGCCGCAGGCAGAGGAAACCACCGAATACATTATGGTGCATGCCCGCCCCCCATGCGACTGTCATGGCGGGTCCAGCTGCGCCCCTCATCCTGCGAATAGAAGAGCGTCACGACGTTCTCCTCATTGCGCAGCCGCAGCCGCAGCGAACGCGCGTTCAGCGGCGTGCGCGCCCAGTTCAACTCTTCCGAATATTCGAACAGCTTGAGCGTGCCCGGCGTGAAGCCCAGCCCGAAAAAGGCCTTGTGATTATAGAAGAGCAGCAGCCCCCGTCGGCATCGCCGGCAAGGTCGAAGGACAGCTCCGCCTCATAGGATCGATCCCCGACGATGCAGGTCAACGGCGCGGAGTCGGCCGGCGACGTGCCCCGACCCGTCAGTAGCAGCCGCCTGTCGCCATAGCGCCCGCGCCGCCTCATCCGCGGCCGGCGGATGGAAACTCCAATCGTCACTCAGCCGGATCTTGCGGATACCGTCGGTGAACAGATAGCGGCGCCCATCCTCGCCCACGACATGCCCCGGATCGATGCAGCCGTCGATCTTGAGGTCGATGGGCGCACTCCACGGCCCCTCGATCCGGTCTGCCCAGATCACATAGATGGACCAACCTTTCCGGTCGGATCGGCCGGGATATAGATGAAATAGCAGCCCTCGTGCTTGACCAGATCGACGCCCAGATCGCATCTAGCGGCTGGTGCAGCGCCGGCCCGACGTGCTGCCAGTTGATCAGATCTGTCGACCGCCAGATCACCAGCGCCGGATAGGAATAGAAGGAAGAGAAGGGTCATGTAATAGACCTCGCCATCCTCGTCAGGGAAATTGGCCGCACTGGAGACAGAAGTTGCCTACTGGCTGCAGCATGACACCTGCTTCAACGTCGATGTCACGAAATGGATTTTCATGACCGGGTTGGTAGCGTTTCGAGATTATTGGCTAGCGGTGGGCATCTATCACCGTCCCAACCATGCTCGACAATCAGCCTACGCCGTCAGCGTAGCCGCCCATTTGCAGCGAAGATTTGGCAGTGAGGCCTTCCGCAAAGCCAAAGCCCGAAAAAACGGTCTGGCCGATGGAAGAGTCAAGTGAGCCGAACCGCCTCAAGCATCCGAAGTCGCCGCGTCGTGACGGCGCGGAATCAGCTCGACGACGTTGGATCGAACGTCGACACCCGCTCCCGCTTCGCGATCGAACGCCTCGAGGCGATCCGGCATTCGCAAAAGTTTCAGCGCCGCCATACTGATGGCTTCCTCGATGCTTGGGTAGACCTCAGCAGAGCTGAACGAGGTACCATTCGAATATTTCAGCGTCGCCTGATAGCCATTGCCATTTGGAGTTGCCGAGAGCGTTACGGAGGCCATTAGTCATCCTCTTGAGCCAGTTCTCCTTACCGTAGCACAGATGGGATCGGCCGACCGGCTCTATTCGCTGTTCACATTTGGCGTCAGCTTCGCGCTCCTTGCAGTAGGAGGACCGAGTCCACAGTCCATCCTAATCGATTGAGCGTCAGAATTTTGCTCCAAACTGAACACCATAGGTCGCCGGGCTATTCCATACGCTGCCAATGCCCAGCGTATTAAAGAGCACCTGAGTCTGATAGCGCTTGCCCGTGACATTGTCCCCGAACAGCGCAATCGAAAAGCGATCACTGGGGTCCGTCCACTCCGCACGCAGTGACAACACTTCGTAGGCGCCCTGACGGAACTGCTCGGCGGGATCAAAATAGAAATCGCTGGAAAAGTATAGATTACCGGACAGAAGCAGCTTGCCCTTGGCGACCTCCAGCCCGTAGCTCGCACCCAGGTTGAATGTAAACTCGGGTGCGCGCTGCATATGCAGGCCCGACGCGTCGGTCGTTGTCTGGGTAAGCGTTCCCGCGCCACTTGCACAGAATAAGGGATCCGCCGCACCGGCGGCAGGGTCGCAGTAGGTGTAATAAGGGGCGTTGGTGAACGATTTGTAGCGGGCATGCGTCCATGCCGCTCCCCCGCTTATGTTGAAGGCATCACTTAACTTGTAGCGAAGTTGCACTTCAAGCCCATAAATCTCCGACGACGCAGCGTTGCGGATCTGGGCCGCCCCATTCTGATAGCTGGAAACCTGGAGATCCTTGTAATCATAATAGTAACCCGCGAGATCGATCGCGAGGCGATGGTCGTCATATTTGTAGCCAACCTCATAGGCATTGATCTTTTCGGGGCGAACCGGCTGCTGTGACAGTCCCCCGACGTTGAGGATGCCCGCTTTGTAGCCCCGCGTGTAGGAGACATAGGTGCTGGATTCCTGGGTCGGCTTGAAACGCAGAACGAAGCGAGGCGTCACGCTATCATTTTTAAGATCGTCGACCGGAATTTCGGTCTCAGGCGGCACGCTCGCTGCCGAAATCATCTCGCCATTCGGACCTTCATATTGGGTCGTCGTGAAGTTCGTCTTGAAATAGGCATCGGTCACCACGTCATGACTGTACCGTGCACCGGCCGTCACAAAGATCCTGTCCGTGACCTCATATGTAAGATCGGCGAAGGCTGCATAGGATTTGGTGAGCGTGCTTGAACCACCGAAATCACCGAAGGGAGCCCCTCCGAAAGACGCATTGACGTCCCATGTGTCCCGGATCTGAAAGTAGTTGGCGCCCGCCGTCCACTGCAATCGCGCGCCAGGCTTGGAGGTGAGCAAAAACTCCTGTGAATAGCTCTTGTCTGTGACCGGGACATTGATCTGGAAGAACGGCAGCGCCGTTGCGTCCAGATCACCATAATAAGGCGTCTTGTCTTGGCGGTACTGACTGTAGGAAACGAGATCCGCGAAGCCCAGATCGGCCTTGACCGTTCCCTGTATTGCATCTGATTTCGCCTTGAAACTCACGGGCGTGTTCAGCGCTATCTGTCCCGGTGCCGTCGCATAGCTCCCCTCCGGCGCATAATAATAAACCAGCGGCAGGCCCGCCGAACTATTGCGGCCATAGATCGCCTTCCCTGCAGACGATAGCTTGTCGAAGAAACCGGCATGACCATCCTTGTCGACGAAAGCATTGACCAGCTGTGACGTCGGATCATTGACTTGTGAATGGGTGTAGCGAACCAGCACCGAGACATCTTCACTAAGGTCCGCCTTGATGCCGGTGCGCACCGACCAGCTGCGGCGGAGGCCGACATGATCGTCGCCGTCGAGGATGTTCGCCTGGAAGCCGTTGCTGTAACTGTAGACACCTTCCACATCCATGGCGATCTGGTCAGTGATCCCGAATGTCGCGTATGCCTGTGAATTGAGCGTATCGAACCTTCCATAGCGAACACGGAATTCTGCGCCGGTTTCGGTGCTCGGATCGGCCGTGGTGACGAGAATGGCGCCACCCGTCGTATTTCGGCCGAACAATGTCCCTTGAGGTCCCTTGAGGACCTGGATGCTGCTAACCTTCATCAATTGAAAATCGGACACGTAGGTGTTGGCCTGGAAAAAGCCGTCACTGTAAATGCCGACATTGGGGCCACCGCCCGATGTTGTGATGGCCGTACCGACACCACGAATGGTTGGCTGGACTGCAGAGCCCTGGCTGTCGAAACGGAGGCCCGGCGTCACTTTTGTCGTGTCCGACAGCTGATTGATATTCGCCGTCTCCAACTGCGCATTGCTGATACTGGTGACGCTGATGGGCACGTCGCGCGATGCTTCCGCACGCCGCTGCGCGGTTACCACGATCTCTGCTCCGTTAGGCGACCCCACAGCGTCCTGCTCCTGCGCGAAAACGGTAGTTGGATCGGCAAGGACCGAGGCCGCAAGGATTCCTACGGTGGACACACTGACATGGCGATAAGAAGCAGACATCGGTAACTCTCCCCGAGGCCTGGCTTTCGTAAGCGCATCGTCGACCGGCCCTTCAACCCCGGCTCATGCGTCGAAGTGAAAAGGATATGCTTGACCAATTTGGACAAAATCACTCCGCTATCTGTAGATCACATCAAACATAGTTTCAGGTGTCAGCTCGCAGACTGGCCATAACTGATCCTCGGCAAATGCCCTCCCTCTTGCATTTGCCTATGCCGACACGCAGCAGTCGTGTGAGTGGCCCCTAGATTTCTGGACGCCTTCTATCTTAACTTTGATGACAAGGGACGACGATGGCGAATGCCAATTTCAGCGATGAGTTCAAGCGTGATGCCGTGGCTCAGATTACGGAGCGGGGCCATCGCGTAGCGGAGGTTTCCGAGCGTCTCGGCGTCAGCCAGCACTCGCTGTATTCGTGGAAGAAGCAGTTCGGGAAGGTGGTGTCGGGCGACGGTGCCAAGGATGCCGAGATCCGGCAGTTGAAGCGCAATCTGGCCCGGATGACGGAGGAGCGCGACATCCTAAAAAAAGCCACCGCGTATTTCGCCAGAGATGCAAAGTGAGATACGCCTTTGTTGCCGAGCATCAGGGCCAGTTTGGGGTTCGGGCGATGTGCCGGTGCCTTGCGATCCAGCCCAGCGGCTTTTATGCTTGGCAGAAGAGTCCGCTGAGCCGCAGAGCACAGGAAGATGTCCGGCAGACTGCGCTGATCCGACAGGCCTCGAATGATAGCGGCAAGGTCTATGGCTACCGTAAGCTGCACGATGATCTACTCGATCAGGGCGAGACTTGCTGTCCCAACCGCGTCGCGCGCCTGACCAGCCTGGCAGGCATCAAGGCGCAGATTGGTTATAAGCGACGTCCGGGTAATTCAGGGGGAAGGCCTTCGGCCGCCGCTGCCAACACCCTGGATCGCCAATTCGACCTGGCACATGCCGATCGCGTCTGGGTGACGGACATCACCTATATCCGCACGATCGAAGGCTTCGCCTATCTGGCGGTTGTGCTCGACCTGTATTCCCGCCGCGTGGTGGGCTGGTCGATGCAAAGCCGCCAGACCAGCGATGTCGTCCTGCAGGCCCTGCACATGGCGGTCTGGCGGCGTAAGCCGAAGAACCGCGTGCTCATCCATTCGGACCAGGGCTCGCAGTTCACGAGTATCGACTGGGCCGCCTTCATCAGGGCTCACAATCTGGAACACTCCATGAGCCGCCGGGGAAACTGCCACGATAATGCTGTCGCTGAGAGCTTCTTCAATCTGCTCAAGCGCGAGCGCATCCGGCGACGCACCTATAAAACACGCAAGGAGGCCCGGCAGGACGTGTTCGATTATATCGAGATGTTCTACAACCCGATCCGCAAGCATGTCAGGAACGGGATGCTGTCGCCCGTAGAGTTCGAACGACAGCAGGCTTTGATGGCTCAAGGCGTCTAGAAAACTAGGGGCTATTCATATCGCGTGACCAAAACCTCGGACTTCCAGCCGCCCAGCTCCCGAAGTACCCAAAGTTTTTTTTACATATGACGATGACTGCGGGGCCGTTTTGCGCGCCCCCTTCGATGATGGCTCGTGCATGAACTGAGCATAGGCAAGGCAAGCCAAGCCAAGCCAAGCCAAGCCAAGCATAACGACAAATTTCTGGCTGGTGCCTCTTAGATTCAATTCTCAGCGGAAATTTACGCCCTGCCCGGGCCACTTCTCAGTGGAAATCAACAACCTAGTGAATTTCAGCAGGCAGAAGATACGACTTAGTCTGCCGTCGCCCGCCAAAAAATGACCCGTCCAGCTATTGCCGGACGGGCCAGTGAGCAATGCGCCAACACCGGTGCGCGGGTGATGATCGAAATCGAAGGCGCCCGGCATCGACGGATGGCGCATGACCGCACGGTCCGGATCAGCGTGCCGAAATCTCGAGCCTGGGCGGGGGCGAAGAGCCGCAACCCTGAAGCACGAATGAAAAGCGTGCAGGCACTGATTTTGACAGTCGGACGCGTGACAGTCTGAAATGACCGAAATCGCCTTGCGATTGTCCGGTCCGCCTTCATAGCCTTGTCAGCGATGAAGATAGAGAAGATCGGACTGCCGCTGGCGCGACGTATTGCGCTGGCCGCCCAGGGTTTTGCCGCCCCTCGCCCCGGAACAGCCGGCATCAGCCATTTGCGCCGCACGGTCGAGCGCGTGCAACTGCATCAGATCGACAGCGTCAATGTCCTGGCGCGGGCACATTATCTCCCGGCATTTTCGCGGCTGGGGGCCTATGACCGCAGCGATCTTGATCGACTTGCCTGGGGACCAAGGCGCCAGCGCCGGCTATTTGAATATTGGGCGCACGAAGCCTCGCTGCTGCCGTTCGACCTGCAACCGTTGCTGCGCTGGCGGATGGAGAGCGCGGATCGCGGCGAAACCGGATGGACCGGCATGCGCCCCTTCGCCACCGAACGCCGCGCCCAAGCCATGGCGCTCCTGGCGCGCATCCGATCGGAAGGCGCGATGGCGACATCGGACTTCGAAACCCACAGGGGGCAGTCGGGCTGGTGGGAATGGAGCGATACCAAGCGCGCATTGGAATGGCTCTTCTGGGCCGGGCACATCACGACGGCAACACGGCGCGGCAGTTTCGAGCGGGTATATGATGTGCCCGACCATGTCCTGCCACCTGACATATTGGCCATCCCGACCCCCGCGGCGCCGGACGCGCATCGGGCCTTGATCGAACGGGCTGCGCGATCCCATGGCATCGCGACTGAAAGGCAGCTGCGCGACTATTTTCGCCAGCCCCCTGCACAGGCGCGCGCCGCGATAGAGGAACTGGCGCAGGAAGGCATATTGATCCCGGTCGCAGTGGAAGGATGGCGACATGCCTGGCTCCACCGCGAGGCGAGGCAGCCCCGTCGCATCGATGCGCGAGCGCTGCTGGCGCCGTTCGACCCGCTCATCTGGGAACGCGACCGGACTGAGCATTTGTTCGGCTTGCGCTATCGCATCGAGATATATGTGCCTGCCGAAAAACGGACATATGGCTATTATGTATTGCCGTTCCTCCTGGGCGACCGCCTGGTTGCCCGCGTCGATCTGAAGGCGGATCGGGCGGCCTCGGTACTGCTCGCGCGTTCGGTGCATCTGGAGCCCGATGCCCCTCCGGACGCTCATGACGCCCTGCTCGAAGAGCTCAGCATCATGGCGACCTGGCTGGGCCTTGCCTCGGTCCGCGTGGGGCAGCCCTAGCGCATTGTCAGCCCGCTGCCGCCACGCCCCGGGCACAGGCCGCCCACGGTCTGCGCGCGTCCGCCGCGGCAGCCCATCAGGGTCCGACATCATCGCCGCCGGCCCGAAGGCGGGAGCCCTGCCGCTGGCCAAAGCCAAGCGCCTCTGCCACTCGATCATTCCAGCCATAAGGATCTGCCCGGATTACGGGCGCCCCCTGATCATCGAACAATATCGTCGAATAGAACAGGCGAACCGGGATTTCCCGCGGCAGTTCGACAAAGCCTTCCTTGCCCGTCGCGCGCGCCTTGTTCCATTGATCCAGAATGCCTTCTTCCCGGGCGATCTTCTCGGCAAAACCCACCGCATCATCGACCCGGACACAGCCATGGCTGCGCTGGCGCTGAACCTCGGCGAACAACTGCTTGGCCGGCGTATCATGAAGATAGATTTCATGGTCGTTCTTCATGTCGAACTTGACCAGCCCCAGCGAGTTTTCGGGACCGGGCTGCTGGACGATCCAGCCATCCTTCCACACCATGTTGTTGCGCTTCATGTAGCTAGCGCCCTTGCCTGCGATCTCCTTGTTCTGGATCGATCGAGGAACCGTCCAGGTCGGATTGGCGACCAGCCGATAGATGGGCGACCCCAGCTGGGGCGTTTCGGTGTCCGGTTCGCCCACCACCACCTTGCGCGTGTCGGCAATCTTCCCGTCGCGCCAATAAGTGAGGCGCGCGGCGGCGAGGTTGACGTCGATCCGCGTTCCGGCCGGCGCCCGGTCAAGCCACCGCATCCGCTCCATGGCAACGGCGATTTCCTGGGCCCGATCGGCATCCGACAGGTTGAGGATTTCAAGGGCCTTTTCGCCGATCACGCCATCGGGCTTGATGCCATAATCGACCTGCATATGCTTGACGGCGCGCACCAGTGGTGCGGCGTAGCGATCGCCGGCATTGCCGGCCCGATCCAGATAGCCCGACGCCACCAGCTGCCGTTCGATCGCGGGCATGCGGCGGTCGGATGTTCCAGGATCGATCGGCTTTCCTGCGTCCGGGATGGGTTTTGCGCTATCGCTTCTCCGCTTCCCAAGCGCCAGATAGGCCCTGGAAAGATTGCGATAGTCTTCCTCCTGCGGCGCAAGGCCATCGAGCCAGCCGCGCAGCTGGCCCGATGCCAGCGCGTCTTTCAGCCCGCGTTCGAGATCCGGCCTGGGGGCGCCCAATGTATAGACCTTATAGAGCTTCTTGGGGTCGCTCGCGCCACCAGCCAGCGCCCTGGCATAGCGCAGGGCGCTACGGGTAAGCGCGTCCTGACCGGCGCCTGTTCCTGGCTCGCCTTCAACGGCGAAGGAAAGATGGTCGAGGCCATGCGCGGCGCGACTGTCAATGGCCTGCTTGAGATCATGGACTGCGTCCTCGTTCCACTGCGCTTGCCGCTGCGCCGACGCCGTGTCGGCCCGGTCTCCGCTGCCCGACTGGCTGCCGCAAGCCGCCAGGGTCAGGGCAATGGCGACCATCGGAAGGGCGAAAAGGGACTTGGGCACGCATTTCTCCTTACAAGCTCTTTCCTGCAACGCGCGACCCTGGTCGAGGCTCCGGCGCATCGGCCCGGCCTTGCCATTGATCGGACGCCACAGGCACGACGACGCCCCTCAGGCAACAAATTCGGCGGGTGTGTCGGCCTGCAGCATCTGGGCGAGACGGGCTGCGTCCCAATTGCTCAGGCGAATGCAGCCATGACTTTGCGAACGGCCGATCAGGCTGGGCTCGGGGGTTCCGTGGATGCCATAATGGGGCTTGTCGAGATCGATCCAGACGACCCCCACGGGATTGTTGGGCCCTGCGCTCAGCTGCGCCTTCTGGTCGCTGCTGTCCGCGTCCCAGAAGAGATCGGGGTTATAATGGTAGGTGGGCATGAAGGCGGTTGTCCGGACCTTCCATTGCCCCAGCGGCAGCGGATCATGATCGCTGCCCGTCGTCGCGGGGAATTGCGCAATGAGCCGGCCTTGTGCGTCAAGGACCCTGAGCACGCTTTGCGATTTGCTGACGATGATCCTGGCTGCGCGGGGCTGGCTCGCACTTATATTGAGATCCGACAGCATGTCCCGCCACCGGGCCGGGAGGCCCGGATCATAGGCCCGATCAGAGGGGATCAGTCCCGGCAGCAGCAATTCCATCTCCGCTCTGGGCGTCTTGAGACCGGGATTGAGCTGCAGAAGGGTATCGCTGCTTGTATGGAAGCGCTCGGACAGCTTCTCGAGCAGGTTGCGATAGCCAAGAAAGGGAAGCGAGGCCTGATCGACGATCCTCGAGGGAATGTCGGGCGTGAAAGTTGCTTCCAGCGCTTGCGCTCTTAGAACCATGCGAATGAGCGTGGGCGCCCGCTCGCTCGCCAGTGCCTTGCGGCTCGCGGCATCCAGCACGCCACTTTGTTCAAGGCCCCGTGCATCCTGAAAGGCCTTGAGGGCGGCTACGAAGAAGCGGCCATGTCTTCCATCGATGATGCCCGGCGCAAAGCCCGCTCGGTCAAGCTGGACCTGGGCCTGGAATATGGCCGGATCGATGCCTGCCGGAAGGCTGGCCGGAGCGCCTGTCTGATCCCTGGCAGGTGCGGCGGCCTGCACGGATGCCGCATAAATGAGACCAACCGAGGCCAAAATCCGAAATTGCCATGGAACCGATCTTTTCACGTCGCCATAAACACCTTATATGACAGGAACATAGGCAACGCTTGCGAGCGGCCTTTATCTCCCTGAAACATGTTCGGGACCAACGACATTTATGATATTCGATCGACGGTCGGTGCTGTTTGGCACCGCGGCCTGCGGCATGGCGCAGTTGTTTCCAGCCGCCGCCTGGGCAGCCATTCCGGAAAGACGGCTTGCCTTTCGCAACCTGCATAATTCCGAGCATATCGACATCTGCTATTTTTCCGGCGGGCGTTTCCGCCGGGACGGCATCGCCGAGCTCAATCATTTCATGCGCGACTGGCGAACGGGCGAGACGATCAGGATGGATACGAGCCTGCTCGATGCACTCGTTCATCTCCAGGCAGCGACCGGCGCCGACAAGCGCGCCTATTTCACCCTGATTTCGGGCTATCGCTCGCCCAGGACCAATGGCAGGCTGCATCGCAGCTCATCGGGCGTTGCCTCCAAGAGCCAGCATATGCTTGGCAAGGCCGTGGACATAAGGCTCAAAAATGTGCGCCTCGCCAACCTTCACAAGGCGGCTCTCTCGCTGCGCGCAGGCGGCGTAGGCTATTATCCGCAGAGCAATTTCGTCCATGTCGACACCGGGCGGGTTCGTCACTGGTAGGAAGCGCCTCCCGCCAACGCAGCCACCACCCCGCTCGTCCTGAATGGAGCAGGCACACGGAACCATCCATCCATCGGCGCCATTCGCTCCAAAGGAGAGAAGGAGATGGCCTATGCATATCCTGATCATAGAAGACGAAGCGATCCTTGCCATGCATCTCCAGATGTTTCTGGAGGAACTGGGCGCCGACAGCTGCGCCGTGGCCGCCACACAGGCCGAGGCCGTCCGTGAGGCGCTCGATCACAAGCCCGACCTCATCGCGTCCGACGTCATTCTGCCGCAAGGAAGCGGGCCAGGCGCGGTAAAGATGATCCGTTCGCGCCTTGGCGATATTCCGGTCATCTATATCACCGGCTCCCCTGAAGAGGCCAGACTCGCAGACCCTGGCCCACCCGTCATAACCAAGCCGATCCGATGGCTCGACCTGGTCGGGGTGACGCAAGATCATGGCCTGCCCTCCCCTCTGCCAGCCGAAACGGAATGACGGGCGGTCGTCCCACAGTCAAATTCGGGTCATGATCAAATTCAGGCCCCAGCGAAATTCAGGCCCGCCCAAATTCAGACCATCTCCAGAGTCAGGCCGCAGTCGCCAGCTGGCTGATGTCGAACGGCTTTGCGGCAAGCCCATGCTGCGCGCGGATCGACTCCAGATAATCCAGGATGCTCACCACGACATTGTCCTGCGTGCTGACTTCAGCCCGATTATTTTCAAGACTGCCACCATTGAGCAGGGCTTCAAGCGCGCCCCGGGCCCTTGCGACGCGGCTCTTGATCGTCCCGACAGCAACCCCGATAATCTCGGCCGTCTCCTCATAGGAGATGCCGCCCGCGCCAACCAGGATCAGCGCCTCTCGCTGCGGCACGGGCAATTGCATCAATGCGCGCATCATGTCGCGCAGCTCGACGCTCTTTTCCTGTTCGGCGGGCGCTGCAAGGACGCGATCAGCGACGAGCTCGTCCCATTCGCCGACGAACCGTCTGCGCCGCATCTCGCTCAGAAAATGGTTGCGCAGAATGACGAAGGCCCAGGCCCGGAAATTCGTGCCCGCGACATAGCGCTCACGCGCGCGCCAGGCCTTGAGCATCGTCTCCTGGACGAGATCGTCCGCGGTATCCCGGTTACCCGCCAGGCTGCGCGCAAAGGCACGAAGCTGGGGAAGAACAGCGGCAAGCGCTGCCTTGAACTCCGCGTCCGAGAGACGGGGTGCCTGGGCCGAGGCCGTTATCTCATCCTGCATGCTGCGTCCCTCCATAACTGGTCAAGAGAACATTCCGCCAGTGTATCGGTTCCCAAAAGCAGCGCCGCCTTATCGCAGAGCTGGGCACATCCTTTGCCATGGAGAGGATGGTGACCCCGTTCAGGCCGCTTCGCTCCACCCCGGTCACCCGTTCACGATCGTCCCGCCATTGGGGTGAAGAACCTGACCCGACATATAGCTGGCATCCTCGCAGGCGAGGAACAGGAAGGCCGGCGCGACCTCGTTGGGCTGGCCTGGCCGCCCCATCGGCGTGCTTTCGCCAAAATGTTCGAGCTTCTCCGGGCTCGCACCGCCACAGGGATTGAGCGGCGTCCAGATCGGCCCGGGCGCGACGGCATTCACGCGAATGCCCTCGCCCACCAGATTTTCCGACAGGGAGCGGGTGAAGGCGGTAATGGCGCCCTTGGTCGCGCTATAGTCCAGCAGTTCCGAACTGCCCTGATACATGGTCACGCTGGTGCAGTTGACGATGGCTGCCCCGCTTTTCAAATGCGGTCGCGCCGCCTGGACCAGGAAGAACATGCCGAAGATATTGGTCTGGAAGGTGCGGCGAAGCTGATCCTCGCTGATGTCAGCAATATCCTTGTCGGGATGCTGTTCACCCGCATTGTTGACAATGATGTCGATCTTGCCGAACGCCTCCAGGGTGCGGGCAACAATCTCGTCGCCAAAGGTGCGCGCGCCAATGTCCCCCCGGATCATGATCGCCCGTTGCCCCTCCCCTTCCACGATGCGTTTCGTTTCCGCGGCATCCTCGTCTTCCAGCAGATAGACGATCGCTATGTCAGCGCCTTCGCGCGCGTAGAGCGCTGCTACCGCGCGCCCGATCCCGCTGTCGGCGCCGGTGATGATCGCGACCTTCCCCGCAAGCCGGCCCGAGCCCCGATAACGGGGCTGCCATTGCGGCTTCGGGCTCAGCCTGCTCTCATGGCCCGGCAGCGCATCTTCATGGATCATAGGGACGGTATCGCTCATCGCATAATCTCCTTTGCTCCAAAGAACCCTTTGCGCGCCCGGGAGTTCTCCGTGCGAGAAACGGATGGTCGCATCCAGCGAGCATCCAGACCTTGTCCACGCCCCATCCAGGCCGCTCGAGGAGATGAACCATGCCGCTCAAGGCGCTGGCGCTTAACTGCACGCTCAAGCCAGGCAGGGGCGCGCAGAGTTCGACCGACGCGATGATCGCCGTGCTGGCAGAAGCCTTCAGCCAATATGATGTGACAGTCAGCGAGACGGTCCGGGTTGCAGCTCTCGACATCAAGCCAGGCGTCACCTCCAACGAAGGGGATGGCGATGCCTGGCCGGGACTGCGCGAGAAGATCCTCGCGCACGACATTCTGATCTTTGGCGGACCGATCTGGATGGGGCAGATCAGCAGCGTCGCCAAACGGGTGCTGGAGCGAATGGATGCCTTTCTCTCGGAGACCGATGATGAGGGCCGGATGCCAAGCTATGGCAAGGTCGTCGTCGCGGCGATCGTGGGCAATGAGGATGGCGCCCATTTTTCCAGCGCCCAATTGTTCCAGGCATTGAACGATGTGGGCTGGACGATCACCGCTGTTGCCGCCTGCTATTGGGTCGGCGAAGCAATGGGGTCGGTCGATTTCAGGGATCTCGACGAGACGCCGGAGATGGTGACGAAGACGGCAAAGATGGTCGCGGGCAATGCCGCGCATCTGGCCGGCCTGCTGCGCTCCAGCCCTTATCCCGGTTGAGCCCCATGGCCGATCTGCCGCGCAGGTTACGCGAGAATATCGTCCTCTATGGTGCCCTCTCGGCCAATGTCGGGATCGCCATAGCCAAATTCGTGGCGGCGGCGATCAGCGGCTCTTCTTCCATGCTGACCGAGGGGGTCCACTCGCTGGTCGACAGCAGCAACCAGGTCCTGCTGCTCTATGGCCAGGCAAAGGCCAGGCGCCCGGCCGATGCCACCCACCCCTTCGGCTATGGCCGCGAACTCTATTTCTGGGCTTTCGTCGTCGCCATCCTGATCTTTGCCGTCGGCGCCGGCGTCTCGATCTATGAGGGCTGGCTGCATATTGCCGAGCCTGATCCGTTGCGAGACCCGACGATCAATTATGTGGTGCTGGCGGTCGCGGTCCTGCTCGAGGGAACAAGCTGGGCCATTGCGGTGCGCGAGTTCAACGGCAAGAGGGGCGCAAGCAGCTGGTGGCAATCGATCCGCCGATCCAAGGATCCGGCCGGCTTCATCGTCCTGTTCGAGGATAGCGCAGCGCTGATCGGCCTTGGCATTGCGGGAATCGGTGTCTGGGCCAGCCATCATTATGCCGACCCACGGATCGACGGTTTCGCATCGATTGCCATCGGTCTCATCCTGGCCGGGGTGGCGATTTTGCTCGCGCGCGAAGCCAAGGGGCTGCTGATCGGCGAAAGCGCCGATCCGGCGATCATTTCGGCGTTATGGGCCATTTTGGACAAGCGGCCACAGATCAGCGCGGTCAATCATGTCCGCACGATCCACACCGCGCCCGATGCCGTGTTCGTGGCGATCAGTGCCGATTTCGTCGATGATCTGCCGATGGGAGACGCAGAGCGCCTGATCGAGGAGATTGAGCGCGAGATGAAGGCCTGCGTGCCCGATCTGACGTCCATCTACATCCGACCGGAAAAACAGGCGGATGCCGTGCAGCAGACGCCGCCGGTCTAGTTCCGGCCCTCACGCTGTACGGGCGGGATGAAGCTCACCTGGGCCAGCCGCCAGGCCCTGTCCTCACCTTCCGGCCAGTAATATCGCGGATGACGGCATTGCGCCGGAGGATGCGTGTCATGGACTTCTGCCCGGATGAGGCGGCCGGTCTCGCGCAGGCGTATCGTGGCACCGGGAAATTCCGCCTTGAGCCGATCGCACAGGCTTTGCGCATCCTCCGAAAGATCTGTGCTCGAAAGCGCCCTGGGCGCGCCATCGACCAGTTCGGCCGTGGACGATCGCAGCGCCTTGATCCCGTCATTGAGGACGTCGAGCGAAATGATGGCGGCCGCCACCGAGTCGGCCCACCACCAGCCAAGCCCGAGACCGATGATGCCCGCGAGCCCGGCCGCCCCGGTCAGCCAGTTCGCCTTGTTCATGAGCGCATCGGTATGCAGCAGCTTGTCGTTGAGCGCCTGCGCCAGCGGCAGTTCCTTCCGGCCGATGAAGAGTGGCGGAATGAGAGAATAGATCTGCGCGGCGATCATCAGCCAGCCTAGCCAGATATCCTGGCCCAGAATGACGATCGAACCGACGCTTGCATGTTCCGCCGAGCCAAGCGCGATCAGCGCATTGTAGAGCAGAAGCGCGCCAACTGCCGTCAGCGCAACCGCTGCGACGAAAAATCCTAGACCATTGACGCGCTCGAACCCGAAGGGAAAGCGGCGCGAGCGATGGGCGTGGCGTTCCATATGCGCGGCGATCAGGAACATGACGGGCGGAACGAGCCCCAGCGTGTCCTCGATCCAGGCG
This sequence comes from Sphingobium sp. MP9-4, assembly GCF_005281675.1. Lineage (NCBI taxonomy): Bacteria > Pseudomonadati > Pseudomonadota > Alphaproteobacteria > Sphingomonadales > Sphingobiaceae > Sphingobium > Sphingobium sp. MP9-4. The sequence goes on from NZ_LUFI01000059.1 coordinate 29,743, forward strand.
GTCTTCATCGTCTGGCTCTGGCCAAGCACCAGCCCCATCGTCGCGATGATGGTGAGCGTCCAGAAGATGTTCCAATATTCCAGGCGCACCGCCCGTGCCATGGGCTCACGCAGTTCGTCGGGAAGGCTTGTCTCGCTCATTCTTCGCGCGCCTCCTGCGAAATGGCGCGGCTGGCGCGCTCGACTGTCATGATCCACCGGTTCTCGCCATTGCGCATCGCCGCCTTGAGCTCGAGTGGTGCCGCCTTCGTCCCGGTCTTCGAGAGGGGCGGGCCAAAGGCCACGTCCATTGCCCAGGGGCTGTCGGCCAGGAAGCGCCCGATCACCAGGTCGAGCGTGCCATCGTCAAGCTGCTGGAAGAGCCCCTCGCCTGCACCTGGCCGCCAGTGCGCCTTCGCCCCGGTTCGTCGCTCGATTTCATGAACCAGCCATTGGACTTCCGGCGCCGCGTGAATGGCAGGATCGGCCAGCGCCACCGTGAAGGCTCGTTCTTGCGCGATGCGATTGGATGTGCCGGCCGGATCGCGTGGCAACATGTCACATGCGGAAAGCAGCAGCATGGCCAGGACGATCACGCCCCTCATCGGTCGGCCGCCCTTTGCCCGGCATTGCTTTCAAACCGATAAGGATCAATGGCATCGCGATCCGGGTCGGCTTCTCCCGCCAGTTCGCGCTCGAGCATCTGGGCTGCGAGCGAGGCAAAGGCGATACCATTGCCACCATAGCCTGCTGCAAGCCAGACATGGGGCATAAGCGATGTCGCGCCGATCGCCGGCAACCCGTCGGGCGAAGCGCCAAAGGTGGCAGCCCATTGACGATCGATCGGCACCGGCGCGCCGAGCAGCGTTTCGAGCTTGGCGGCAATCACCCCGGCCTTTTGCGATATCAGGGCGTCGCGTGTGTCGGCATCTGTCTCCTCGATATCTTCGCCGCCTGCGATGATGCGGCCGGACGCGTCGGTGCGCAGATAGAGATAGGGATCGCTCGCTTCCCAGATCATGGCATTGCCCTTCCAAAGCGGTGCCATGCCCGGCGGCGTCGCCATAACAAAGCTGGTCAGGAGCGAGAAGGCCGGCGGCAGGAATAATGTGGGCCGTTCATAGCCGGTGGCAAGGATCACCTCGCCCGCGTGCAGGCTCTCTCCCCCCTCCATCTCGATATGGACCCCGTCCCCATCCGGGTGCAGGCCGATGACATTCACGGGCCATGCAAGAGCAGCACCGCGCGATACGGCCAGCTCTATCAGCGCGTGACATAATCGGACCGGATCGACCGTGAAACCACCGTCCGAGAGGATTGCGGCACGCGGCGCTATGCCGAAGCGCTCGCGTACCTGATTTCCATCAAGCCATTGCGATGGCAGGCCATGGCGACGATGCATGGCGGCCTCAGCCGCGAGGGCTTCATCATCGAGCAGTCCGCCAGCAAGATAGAGTGTGGGACAGTCCTGCTTGAGGGCGCTCAGCCCCATAGCCTCGATGCGCTCCGACAGATCGCGCACGGCGCCCAGCACCCTGGTCCAGCGCCGCGCCGCCTCCGTTTCCCCGATCTGGCCGGCCAAGGTCAGCATCGGCACATCCATCGCCCACATGAGCTGCGCGGTTGATGCGGCGGTGCTCCCACAACCAGGCGGCCGCCGATCCAGGAGCGCAAGGCGCCGCCCACCCGCGCTCAGCCGCTCGGCCAGAATGGCGCCCATGATACCGGTGCCGATGATGGCGATATCGACGGCGTCCCGCGACAGGCCTCCGGCAGGCGGCAGCGTCCAGTCCGCCTCACGCCAGGGGACGCTGCCGCTATGCAGATTACGCCCTTCACTCAGGCCTGTCGTGGGTTGCGCCATGCGATCCTACCGGATTGTTGCTGATGGATAACGTCCGGCAGCGCAAAAGATCCATGCGTCGCCAATCGAGGTCCAATCGAGGATAGCGGAGGCAACCGCCATGATTGGCAGGCAGGAAGACACGCCCCTGTCGGCCAGAGCGCAAGCTGCTGGTTGACCGACACGCGCGACCAGGAATTCCCGGAAACAAGATGGCGCCCTGATCTTATGACAATGGCATCGCATCTTCAGGACGCTCGTTCGATCGGCGCTAGACCGCGATCAGGGCGTAGGGCCGACCAAATTGTTCTGAAACGACAAATTGTGCGCAATTATAGACAGGTATGCCACGGGGGGTCTTCCCTTCAAATGCGCCACGATGCGCATGTCCATGCACAGCAAAGCGGACATTGTCGAACCGGTCGATGGCGTCCGCGAGCCTGGAGGAACCGAGAAATGGAAATATCTCGGGCGGCTCGCCCATGACCGTTTCAGAGATGGGGGAGTAGTGCAGCACCGCCACGACGCGGTCCGTCCTCAGCGTACGCAGGGCATTTTCCAGCTTGCGCGCCTCATTGATCGACTCTTCGACAAATCCCTTGATTGCCGGTTCGCCAAATGCCCCCAGTTCGCCGCGGCCGAACCCGCCGACGAACCCCTTGACCCCGGCGAACCCGACACCTTTGATTTCCACGGCCTGTTCATCAAGGACCGTGACCCCGGCGCTGTGAAGGATGCGGACCACTTCCTCGGGCTGACCACATTCATGGTCATGGTTTCCAAGTACGGCGACGGTGGGAATCGTGCAGGCATGCAGATCTTCAGCCAAAATCTCCGCCTCGCGCGTCTTGCCGAAATTGGTCAGATCCCCGCAGAGCGCGAGAATATCTGCCTTGTCCGAAATTTCCGCGAACATCTCGCGATATCGATGTTCCGACGTCTCGCTCACATGCAGATCGCCGATCGCGGCCACGGTAAGCTTTCCTGGCGGGACTGTGTCATTTGTTTCGGTCATGGCTTTCCTCCAGTCCTTTGCCCACGACATCGGCAAATCCCCATTCGGTGATGTCGACCAGATAATCGCGTGGTGAGAGCAATCGTCCACGGCAGACGCGGATCTTGGGGACCGGCAGCTCCGCCCGGGTTTCCAGTCGACCAAGCAGTTCCTCGAAAAGCCAGAGCGGGATGCAGTGTCGTTCGGTCGGGTAGACGAACCGGAAGTGGAGCAGATGGATCAGCAGCAGTTCCCAATGCAGTTCCATTGCGTCCAGCATGCGCTGCCAGTCGATGGTCTCATGCTGCTTGAGGATCATGTGCGCGACATCTGCGCCATCATAGCGATAGCGATCCTGGATGAAGAGCTTGGACAGGATGAATTCGGTGGGCGGGGTGATGCGGACGCGGGTCCCGTAGACTTCGGCGTAGAATTCGTCGCGGAACCACTCTTCCGTCACCGGCAGGCTGGCCGACGAGATATTGTAGATGACGTCGAAGAAATTACCGTCCTTCCAGACCTTTCCGATCCAGCGCTCGTCCTCAAATTCCACTTCATGGCCCAGATGGCGGAAATGGGCCAGGATTCGCGGCGCATCGCCCGCCTTGCAGAAGACATCAAGATCCTTAGTTGGGCGGGATATCCCGGTATGACAGCCTAAAGCGTAAGTGCCCGAGAGCATGAAGGGAATACCCGAAGCCACTAGCTCTGCGAGGCTATCGGCATAGAATTGCCTCGCCTCTGGCGGCGGGTCGAAGGCGGCGGGATCACTGGTCATGATGGGATCATCGTCAGCATAGGAAAGGGTAACCGGCGGACATTGCATCCGTTCCGTCAAGGAGCGATGGACAAACCTGGAACCGAGCCGCATTGACGACACCGGCAGTTCGGCTTGCCTGATCCGTGGAGATGTGCCCCGTCATCGAGGCGAGGCTTGTCGGACAGACATTCTAGGTCGCTGGCCTGCCGATCGCGCGTGACAGCCTGGCAGGTGATATCGGCATTCATGCGGCGATAGCCGATCGAATTGATATCCGTCTCGCCTATCAGGGCTTCCTGACCTTTGGGACGGCTCCCTGCGCCAATTTCCGGCTGCTTGATCGACGCGACGGACACATATGCGTGCAGACCGACCAGGGGTGCATCAACTATAATCTGCAAGCGCCCGGTCGACATATGGTGCTCAACAGCCTTGCCGTTCTTGCGGCATTGTCTGCCCTCTCATTGAATATTGAAATTGGGATGGCGGCACTTGCCGACTTTCAGCCACTGGCGGGACGGGGCCAGGAACTCGATCTGATCTTTGATGGAAAGCGCGTCAGACTGATTGATGAAGCCTATAACGCCAATCCAACGTCCATGGCGTTCGCGTTGGAATTGCTCGGCGCGCAAACCGGGGGAAGGCGCATAGCGGTATTGGGGGAAATGCTTGAGCTCGGCGAGGATGCGGCAAGCTATCATGACGCGCTGGCGGCGGTGATCCTCGATCAGGCGATCGACCGCATATACGTCATTGGTGCCCTTTATCTCGGCTTATGGAAAGCATTACCGGATCATTGTCGTGGCATCCATGCGGACCGTGTCGAGCAGCTTTGGGACCATCTTCGAGCGGACCTTCAAGACGGTGATACCGTCATTGCGAAGGGCTCTCATGGCAGCGGCATTCATGCGCTGGTCACGCAACTGAAGTGCCAATCACAGGATACAGAAACGGTAGAAATGAGGTGATGCAGGTCGAGCCAAGGCCTGAACGGGAGGCAATTGGCAATTTGTTAAGCTGGCAGGAGCAGCATCAATTTGCTTCATAATGATACTATGTGAGGATAATATTATGGGGTCGCGCCAACGAAATATCAGCACATCACCAGACGACACATTATCGGATGAATCCCTTCTTGTTCTTGCCCGTCAAACGCAGCAAGCGCGTATAAACTGTTCCGATCATTTCCCGAGAAACGTATTTCGTGATTCCGCTTGGGATATTATGCTGGAATTGTTCATCACTGGCGAAGAGGGGCGTGTTCTTTGTGTAAAAGATGTCATGGTGATTTCAGGCGAGAGTGCCACAGGGACCATTCGCCGGATTGAAGGCCTGGAGGCGGCGCAACTGGTGACGAGGGATTATGACCCACGAGATCATCGTCGCATTCTGGTAAATCTGAGCGAAAGAGGCCGGGAAGCGATGGAGTCCTTTTTGCGCCATCTCTTCGAAGTGGGAGGCTCTACCAGTCAGATCCAAGAACGGAAAGGTCCTGCCTCTTTTTCTCCAACATCCACCATTACCCCACCCATCCTTAATGATGACCGTCAATAGACACACGCGATTACCGGCCTAATAGTACAGCATCGGACCTCCCAGAAGCGGACAAGCGAGCCCATTTGGGCAGTCACCGCAGATCACGCATGCCTACGCCCCACTCGGCATAGCCCCTTCAGTGAATAGCCCCTTCCCGGCAGCTTAACTGTCGATTTGGAATCTCTACAACCGGACGGTCAGTTCACCACACTGCCCGGCATCCTGAGCCTAGGCCGAACTGGGAGCGGTTCATTATTCCGTATGTCTGTTTCATGAGAGTTCGCCACAAAGCCAAATTATTCTGATTGACCGGGGTGAACAAGGTTCGCCCGCTCCAGTTCAGCCGGCCGATAACGACAGGACAGGCGGGCCTGGGCGTCCTTGCGGCTCCATTTGCGCCCCACACCATGAGCAAGGGAGCGAGGGTCTGCAAAACCTGCCCCGCACTTAGAGGCTGTGTCAGAACGCTGACGTAACGGTGGACGGCCGAGTTTCGATATGATTCCGGGGGGTTACGACACCGACCTTGGAAGCTATCATGTGGAACCCGACCGCCCGCGCGCATCATAGCCGCGCACAGCTTCGCTATGGAAGCGATCTTACCGATGCAGAATAGCATTTGATCGAGCCGTATTTGCCCGCGCCGTGCCAATGCGGACGGCGACGGCGTTGGCCGATGCGGGAGATCATCGAGGCCATTTTCTATTTGCTGCGGGCAGGTTGTCCTTGGCGGCTTTTGCCTGACAGCTTTCCGCCATGGCGCACGGTCTATCGCTGGTTCTGCGCTCTGCGTGACGATGGGACATTTGAAAGTCTCAACCACCATCTCGTCCAGATCGACCGTGTCCGAATGGGGCGAGAACCGATGCCGTCAGCGGCGGCCATCGACAGCCAGAGCGTGAAGACCACCGAAGCGGGTGGACCGCGCGGCTATGACGCAGGGAAGAAGATCATGGGCCGCAAGCGCCACGCCATGGTCGATACCGATGGCCGTGCGCTCGAACTGCTGGTCCATGGCGCTGATGTGCAGGACCGAGACGGTGCAGTGCCTTTGCTCATGCAGTCACGCCAGCGGCACCCCTTGGTCGAGCATGCCTATGCCGACAGCGCCTACAACAGCGATCGCGTCCGGGAAGCCACATCCATCAC